>DATHSE010000283.1:0-21440 GCA_035464455.1 Anaerolineae bacterium
CGGCCCTCCTGGCGCAGGTACAGCAACATGCCCGTCTCGTGCTCGCCGATGGCGCGCAGGGCCGAGGTGAGCTGGTCACGGCAGTCGCAGCGCAGAGAGCCGAGTGCGTCGCCGGTGAGGCATTCGCTGTGCAGGCGGACCGGCACGTCCTCCTTGTCGAAGGGGTCGCCCTTGACGATGGCGACGTGGTCCTTGCCGTCACGGTCGTTCCAGAAGCCCACGATGTGGAAGGTACCGAACTTGGTAGGCAGGTCGGCTACGGCAGCGATGCGGACGCAGACGTGGTCGCGGCCGATGCCGTCACATTCGTGCTCGGCCGTGGACGCCACGAGCTGGTCGTAGGTGAGGTGCCGGATTCCCGGCACCAAGTGGATATCCATGCGCTGAATGTATGACAGGCCGGGTGACGCCTCTGTGACGCGCACCACCAGGCCCACCGCCGTCCACGTGCAGCCGCCGCAACACTCGTTGTCCATTGCGAAAACCGCTTGACTCGAGGGTAGCAGTAGAGACAATCGTGTTGCGATGGCAACCCATAATGGGACTCACGGGTCCGCGCAGCGGGGAGCGCTCACGACGGGACTGCGGACGCTTGAGCTGCTGGTGTCGTCGCACACGCCGCTGGGGGTCACCGAGATCGCCGGACAGCTGGAGCTGGACAAGGCCAACGCCCACCGCACGCTGGCGGCGCTGGTTCGCCTTGGCTACGTGGAGCAGGATCCGTCGACCCGACGCTACGCCGCCAGCGTGAAGGTGGTGGAGCTGGCTCGGTCAGTGCTCGATTCGCGCGATCTCACCGTGGTAGCAGCGCCACATCTCAAGTCGCTGTGGGCCGCCTCGGGCGAGAACACGCACCTCGCGGTGCTGGCCGGCGACCACGTCGTCTATGTGTCTACGCTCAACGGCACCACGCTCCTGTCAGCCAACGCGGCCATCGGACAGTCCGGCCCCCTCCATTGCACGGCGACCGGCAAGTCGCTGGTGGCCAATCTGCCCCGGGGCACGGCCGAGGGTCTCATCCGCAGCATCGAGTACGAAGCCTTCACACCCAACACCATCACCACGCCGCAGGCGCTTGACAGTGAGCTGGCCCAGGTGCGCGTCACCGGCTACGCCGTCGACGACCGGGAGTACCACCCGGGCGTGCGCTGCGTGGCGGCCGCGGTCTTCGGCATCGGCGGCGTGGTGGCGTCGCTCGGCATCTCCGCGCCCGCTGATCGGCTCGACGCCGAGCGGCTCAAGGTGATCGCGCCCATCGTGGTAGACACTGCCGCCCGGGTCAGCCGCGAGCTTGGCGGGCCTGCGCACCGGGCGGTGTCAGCGCCGGAAAGGCCTGCAGCCAGCGACCGCTGGAGTGCATGATGCAAACGTTCTCAGGCTCCATCGCTGCACCGGAGCCGGTCACGATCGCCCGGCTTCCGGCGGCTGGAACGGCAGCGCGATCGATGGGCAGTGATGCTCCCGCGCCGGTGAGCGGCCGGTGTGCCAAGGGAACCACGAAAGGGAGGTGGCACGGTCCGATCAACCGTTGTGAGGAGTGACTGACCCGCGAAGGCGTTCCGCAGTGGGCGCCATGGGAACGACAGGAGGACAGGAGATGACCAACTTCGGAACGATGTGGCGGCGAGGCTTCGTGCTCGCCGCGAGCGTCGCGCTAGTGGCGGCCGCCGTGCCGGGCGTCACCGCCGCCCAGGATGGCGAGGGCGGCGAAGTCACCGTGATGACGTACTTCAGCAAGGAGCTCGGTGAGGGCACGCTCAAGGAGCTGCTGGCCGGCTTCGAGGCGGAGTCGGGCGTCACCGTCAGCTTCGCCGATGTCGGCCACGAGGACTTCAAGACCGGCATCCTCATCCAGCTCGCCGGCGGAAATCCGCCCGACGTGCACAGCAACTGGGCCGGCGCCCGCACGGCCTTCCAGGTCGACAGCGGCGTGCTCGCTCCCATCGACGAGATGTGGGCGGCCAACGACCTTGACAGCGCCTTCCCGCAGGGCCTCATCGACTCCGCGTCGACCTACGACGGCGCCAAGTACCTGATGCCGCTGGGCTATCACTACGCCGGCTTCTTCTACAACCCCAAGGTCTTCGAGGACGCCGGGGTGGCCATCCCTACCACTTGGGACGAGTTCAAGAGCTCGTGTGACACCTTCAACGCCGCCGGCATCACGCCCGTCGCGCTCGGCTCCATGAACCGCTGGCCGGCGCAGTTCTGGTTCGACTATCTGCTGCTGCGCACGGCCGGCCCCGAGTACCGGGCCAGCCTGATGGCAGGCGAGGCGTCCTACACCGATCCCGAGGTCGTGCGGGCGATGGAGATGTGGGCAGAGCTGGCCGCGTCGGGCTGCTTCACGCCCGATGCCAACGCCTTCGACTGGACCGACGCCGCCGACCAGGTGGCCAACGGTGAGGCAGCCATGACCCTCATGGGCACTTGGATCACCGGCTACTGGAACGGCAACGGCCTTACCCCGGTCACCGACTACGACGTCTTCGAGTTCCCCGCCATCGACGATGGCGTGCCGACGGCCGTCGTGGGTCCGGTGGACGGCCTGGTGACCGCGGCCAACGCGGCCAACCCCGACGCAGCCATGCAGCTGCTCGCGGCGCTGGCCCAGCCGGAGGCGCAGACGACCTGGGCGGTCGGCCAGGGCGCCATGCCCCCCAACGTCAACGCCGACAAGACGCAGTTCAACGACGTCATCCTGAAGTCGCTCGACTTCGTGGCGGCGGCGGAGACCTACAACTTCAACTACGACCTGGCGACGCCACCGGCGCCGTCGGAGATCGGCCTGGACATGTTCGCCCGCTTCATGGCGGACCCGAGCCAGGACATCGGCGCGCTGCTCGAGGACGTGCAGGCGCAGATCGCACCGGCCTTCGAAGGCTAACGAGCACTACGTCTGTGGGCGCGGGCCGGGGACGGCTCGCGCCCACAGCGCATCTAGCGAGGCCAGTCGCCTTGTTGGGGAGGGACACATCGGCGTGACGAGGACGAGCGCATGACCAGAGGCAGCCGCTTGTCCCTGTTCCTGATGGCGGCCGGACCGCTGGCCTTCTATACGGTCTTCGTGCTGCTGCCTCTGGCCCAATCCATCCAGATCGCGACCTGGAACTGGAACGGACTGAGCGAACCAACCGCCATCGGCCTCGCCAACTTCAGCCGCGCCCTCAACGACCCGCTGTTCATCGGGGCCTTTCGGAACACCGCACTGTGGCTGATCGTGGCAGTCACTGTGCCCACTGTCCTGGGCCTCCTGTTGGCGGTGTTGCTGGACCGGCCGCTCCGCGCGAGCCGCGTCTACAAGTCGGCCTTCTACATGCCCATCACCCTCTCGCTGGTGGTGGTCGGCCAGGTCTGGATCTGGATCTACCAGCCGGACTGGGGTCTACTCAACACGGTGCTCAGGACCGTTGGCCTCGACGATCTCACACGGGCCTGGCTGGGTGACCCGGCGACGTCTCTGGCCGCAGTGATCCTGGCCTGGTCCTGGCAGCAGACGGCGCTCAGCCTCATCCTCTACCTGGCCGCGCTCACCACCATCCCGCGCGACCTGCTGGAGGCCGCCTCCATCGACGGCGCCTCGGCGTGGCAGCAGTTCCGCCGCATCATCGTGCCGCTGCTTCGGCCGGCCTCGGTAGTCGTCGTCGCCCTGGCCGTCATCAACACGCTCAAGGGCTTCGACATCGTCTTCATGCTGACCAAGGGCGGGCCGTTCCACACCTCGAGCAACCTGGCCATGTTCATGTACTCGGAGACGTTCCTCAAGTACCGCATCGGGTACGGCGCGGCTATCGCGGTGGCCCTCTTCATCCTCGCGGTCATCGTCATCGTCATCTACTTCAGGCAGGTGCGCGCCTCGGAGCGTCTGTATGGCTAGCGCGCGCATGACCGTCGGCCCGGGCAAGCAGCGGGCACGGCCGCTACACCGCTCGTTCGTGGTTCACGGCTTCATCCTGGCCATCCTGGTCATCTATGCGGCACCCATCATCGGCGTGGCGCTGACCTCGCTGCAGTCCAACGCCGAGATCGCGGCGCGTGGCGTCTGGCATCTGCCCGAAAACCCGTCACTGGACAACTTCTTCGACGTCTGGCAGAACACGGCCACACCGCGTTACCTGCTCAACAGCTTCCTGGTGACCATCCCGGCGACGTTCTTCTCCATCCTCGGCGGGGTGCTGCTGGGCTACGTGTTCAGCCAGTTCAAGTTCCCGCTGGCTGAGCTGCTCTTCCTGGTGGTCATCGCCGGCATGTTCTTCCCGCCGCAGGCGATGCTCATCCCGCTGTTCCGGCTCTTCAACGCACCCGTCGAGGTCTTCGGCTTCCAGGTCCTGCCAGCGCTGTTCGACACGGTCTTCCCCATGATCATCATCCACATGTCGCTGGGCCTGGCCATCACCACGCTGCTGCTGCGCAACTTCATGTCCGCGCTGCCTTCCGGCTTGCGCGAGGCTGCCATCGTCGATGGCGCCGGGGAGTGGTCGGTGTTGTTCCGGGTCATCCTGCCGCTTCTATTGCCGGCGCTGGCGGTGCTGGCGACGCTGCAGTTCACCTGGATCTGGAACGACTTCCTTTGGCCGCTGGTGCTGACCCGCTCCGAGGAGGCCAAGACCATCATGGCCGGCATCAACGCCCTGAAGGGCCAGTACAACGTGGCCTGGGCCAGCCAGGCGGCCATGGCAGTCATCGCCAGCATTCCCACCATCGTCATCTTCATCGTCTTCCAGCGCTACTTCATCAGCGGACTGACCATGGGCTCGGTGAAGGAGTAGCCCGCTCCTGTCGTCCGTCTTCGCCAGCGACCCAAGGGAGGGAGGTTCCACGTGACCGCAGCCGTCGAACGCATGAGGGTGGCCATCATCGGCCCGGGCCGCATCAGCGACCTGCACGCCATCGAGTACGTCAACTCGGAGTACACCGACATCGTGGCCGTCTGCAAGCCGGACACGGAGGGTGCGCTGGCGCGGGCGCGCAGCTGGGGCATCGAGCCCGAGAAGGTCTACGCCGATTGGCGCGACTGCCTGGCCGACGACTCCATCGATGCCTTCGAGGTGCTGCTGCCCCATCACATGCACATGGAGGTGGCGCTGGCCGCCATCGAGACGGGCAAGCACCTCTCCACGCAGAAGCCGGTGGGCTTCACGGTGGCCGAGTGCTCGCGCTTCGTGGAGGCGGCACGGGCGGCCGAGGCGCGCGGCCAGGTGGTGCGCGTCTTCGAGAACTTCCTGTTCTACCCGCCGGTCTCGCGCATGGTCGACATCGTGCGCAGCGGCGAGATCGGCGAGGTCCTCTCGGTGCGCCAGATCAGCCGCTCGGGCAACCCTGACTGCGGCTGGGACGTGCCCGACCGCGCCGCCGCCTGGCGCTTCGACATCGAGCAGAACGGCGGCGGCCCGCTGGTCTTCGATGACGGGCTCCACAAGTTCAGCATCTTCTGGGCGCTGCTGGGCGTGGCCGACGAGGTGCATGCCTGGATCGGCTCGACGCCGGTCGAGGGCGGCGCGCTCGATTCACCCTCCTCGGTCTCGCTGCGCTGGAGCAGCGGCGCGATGGGCGTGCTGGAGGTCGTCAACGCGCCGGAGCTGCAGGTGCAGACCCTGTTCTACTCGCAGGACGACCGCGTCGAGGTTACCGGCTCGCGCGGCGTGGCCTGGGTCAACCGGGGCCACGGCAAGATCCAGGAGCTGCCCTCGCTGCAGGTCTACAAGGACGGCGTCACCCACGACTACGAGGACATCGCATCCGAGTGGGACGAGTCCTTCATCCTGGCCACGCGCGACTTCATCGATGCGGTGCGCGAGGGGCGCTCGTCACTACTGACGGCGGACGAGCATCGACAGGTGCTGTCGACGGCGCTGGCAGCCCAGATCTCGGGTCGCGAGGAGCGCGTGGTCAGGCCCGCCGACGTGCCCTAGGCCGGGGACGTGGTCGACCCGCCGTCGGGCCGAGCCGGCGGGCCGAGCGGGCGGGCCGAGCCGGCGGGCCACCATGCGGGCGGGCCGAGGCGGCGGGCCACCATGCCCCCAGTGACTCACCCGGCAGGTCGCCTCATCATCGATGCCGTGCAGGCTTGGGATGGCGCTCCGGACGGTCATCCGATGCCGCCGGGGCCTGAGTTAGCACGTGACATACCGACCTGATGCCGTGGGCGCCTGGGCTGGGGCCCGTCGCGGTCGGCTGAGTCACCGAGGGAATGAACGCTGGGGTCGAGGCCCGAACGCTGGGGTCGAGGCCCGAACGCTGGGGCGGGCGTCTCAGAGGCGGGCCAACAGCGCCTGCCGCAACTCCGCGTCGGCGATGGTCGGAACGTCCAGCACGGCTGCTGCAGCGGGGTGGGACAGCACCGGCACCACGACGCCGTCTGGCAGCTGCCCGATGATGTCCGCCATGGGCCGGTGCGCGACGCCGGAGATGGTGGCGAGGACCTCGCGCGACTGTCGCTGCGGCTCCTGGCGGTGCGCCGGGAAGCCCTCGCCCCGAGCATCGGTGAACAGCTGATCGAAGAGCAGGCGCAGGTTCTCGTCACCGGCCCAGCCCCAGCCCTGGTTCAGCGCAAGCGAGATGACGTTGCCGGCGTTGATGCGCGCGAAGAGGAAGGCGTCGAGCGAGGTCAGCAGGTGACCACAGACGACACCCGGGTACTGCATCGCCGCGTTCATGAAGCCCTGGCCCGTGCCGCAGCCGCCGATGACAAGCTCCACCCGATCGGCGGCCAGCAGCAGCGCCGAGATGAGGCCGGTGTGGATGTACTGCAGCTCGGGCTCCTCGCCCTTCTCGGCCATGCCGGCGTTGACGACGTCGAGACCGCGGTCCTCGAGGGCGGACATGATGAATGGGTGCTTGTCGACCGCGCTGGTCTCGTTGACCACTGCCACACGCATGGATCTCTCCTTCTAGACACGACTGCCGGCTGGCCGCGAACACGCAGGCTCGGTTCGATGCACTCTCTCGAGCATAGCGCGGTGCTAGGCTGACCCGGCGATGGGTGACCGACAGGCAGACGACTACTGGCCCGATTACTACGAGGTCACGGCCGAACGACCCGCGTGGGCGACGACCAAGCTGGCGGCCGAGGCGTTCGCGGGGCGCCTCGCGGACGCGCCTCGCTTCGCGGTCGACCTCGGCTGCGGCGCCGGACGTGACACGCGCGAGCTGCTCCGGCGTGGCTGGCGTGTGCTGGCCACGGACATGACGCCCGAAGGCATCGAGATCCTGCGGCGCCTGACCCCACCCGAGCAGCGCGAGCGGTTGGAGACGCACGTATCGGACCTGGCCGCGTTCGAGATCCCCGGCTGTGACCTCGTCAACGCCAACCTCATCCTGCCCTTCCTGCCGGCGGAAGCCTACGCCGCGACCTGGGGACGCATCCGCAGCGCCATCGGGGTCGGGGGACGCTTCAGCGGCATGCTCTTCGGCGACCGCGACCAGGCTGCCGGCGAGCCGGACATGACCTGTCCTGCCCCCGATGTCATCCGCGGCTACCTCGATGGCTTCGAGATCGAGCACTGGTCCGAAAAGGAAGAGGATGGCCAGACCGCCCTCGGTGAGCCGCACCACTTCCACCTCATCGAGGTAGTGGCCGTCCGGCGCAAGGCGCGGCTGGCGGCGCCGGTCGGGTAGCATTCGCTCGATGTCAGACCTCATCCCCGCAGGTCCGGAACAGCTGCTCCCCAGCGCGACCCGTGTGGCGCTGGCCGACGATGCCCCCAGCATCGAAGAGCTGTTCCTGTTCGCGCGCGAGGCGGAGCTGCGGGTGCAGTCGCTGCGCATGACCATCGAGGAGCAGGTCGTGAGCGCCCGGGGGGCCGAGCACATCGTCCACGAGGTCCAGCTGCGGCATCCGGGCCACGCCCGGGTGACCACCAAGCGCAGCTCCGAGCCGCTCTCGCGCGACTACGACACCTGGGTCAGCCAGGGCGAGACCATCACCACCTTCGACGCACGCAACAGGCTCGCCAGCGTGCGCAAGCATCCCCGGCGCCTGGTCGGCTCGGATGACCCCGGTCTGCCGCCCTTCGCCCGCCAGTACCAGCCGCTCACGAAGCTGCCCGCTGGCAGCCTTGCCGATGCCTTCATCCACCCCCACGGGCTCTTCCGCAACGTGTTGGTCAGTGGTCCGCTCGCCATCGTCGGCGTGCAGCAGGTGGCCGGTCGCGAGGCCATCGTGGTGCGGGCCCAGCATCCCCGCTCGGCCAAGGTCCTGGTCGACCGCCCCGACCGCTCCGTCGAGGTCGGCATCGGCCGGGACAGCGGCTTCGTGCTGTTGCTGATCGAGCGCATCGGCGACGCCATCACCCGTCACGCCGAAGTGACCACGCTCCAGATCGACCCGGTCATCCTCGACTCGGCCTTCGAGCTCAGGCTGCCGGACGACGTGCGGAAGGTCTACTGAGTCACGAGCCGGGGCCTGACCGCACACCCGGGCTGAAGCGCTGCGGGTGGGCAGGCCACGACCCCCGCATGGTCGCCTACCACGACGAGGAGTGGGGGCAGCCGCTCCACGACGAACGCGGGCTCTTCGAGATGCTCTGCCTCGAGGGCGCGCAGGCCGGCCTGGCGTGGTCGACCATCCTGCGTCGGCGAGAGGGCTATCGCGAAGCGTACGAGGGCTTTGACGCCGAACGCATCGCCGCCTACGACGACGTGCGACAGGCGCAGCTTCTCAGCGACGAGCGCATCATCCGCAATCGCGCCAAGGTCCGAGCCTTCCGGGACAACGCCATCGCCACGGTGCGGCTCCGACGCGAGGCTGGTGGGCTCGATACCTACCTGTGGAGCTTTGTCGGCGGCTCACCCATCGTCAACCACTTCGCCTCGCTCGAGGAAGTGCCGGTCCAGACGCCACAGGCCGTGGAGCTCTCGCGCGACCTGAGGCGCCGCGGCTTCCGCTTCGTGGGGCCCGTCATCGTCTACGCGCTCATGCAGTCGGTCGGCCTGGTGAACGACCACCTCCTCGACTGCTTCCGCCATCCTGAGTCGGCGGAACCGATCACCGACTGACCCTCGGCGCCGCTAGGATTTAGCTCAGCAGTCCTCCGCCACTGCCTTCGAGCGAGCGCGGGCCACACCGGGGCACCGATGGGCAAGAAGTCCAAGGCCAAGGACAAGGGCAAGAAGCAGGACCGCCAGAAGGCCGTCGGCAGAGCCGTCGCCGAGTTACCTGCCGCGTGGGCACCGGGCGCCGGGACGGCTCCCTCCCCCGCCGCGAGCCAAGACGATCGCCCGCGACGGACGGTCGGCGCCAACGAGCTGGCGGCGCGCCTGGCCGGGCTCTCGACGGTGCTGCAACGGCACCTTTCGCGCGCCGACGCCGGGGACGGACTGACCCGCGCTCGCCTGTCTGCGCTCGGACTGCTGGTGATGGGCGGACCGCGGACCCTGGGTGAGCTTGCAGCGGCGGAGCACGTGCGGCCACCCACCATGACCCGCCTGGTGCACGCCATGGAGGCCGACGGGCTGGTGACGCGAGCGCCCAACCCGGCAGACGGCCGCTCCGTCGTGATCCGCGCCACGACCCACGGCGAGGAGCAGCTGGAGCAGGGTCGTGTCCGCCAGATCGCACCCCTGGCCGCCTCGATCTCCGACCTCGACGCTGCCGAGCGGCTCCAGCTGGAGGACGCCGCCGACCTGCTGGGCCGCCTGCTGCGCTCATCTGCCTGGGAACCGGTCCCGCCGACCGAGTGACCAGCCAGCCCCAGGGCGCGCCTGAGGCGCGGCCGATGCCCAGGACCGAGCTGGCGGTCTGGCTCGCGCTGGTCGTGGCGCTGGTGGGCCTGCTGCAGACAGGCACGCCGCCGCGCGTGGCCGTGCTGTCGCTCATCGTCGTCGCCATCACGCTGGCGATCTCGCTGCGCTGGCGCGTGGCCGGCTCGGCCGTCGGGGTGCTGCTGCTGGTGGGCATGGCCCTGCGGATGGCGCCCGCGAGCGGCTTCAGCGACGTCCTCGTGGTGACGGAGGCCGCCATCCGCGAGATGCTCGCCGGCGGCAACCCCTACGGCCACGGCTACGCGGAGTCTCTGCCCCCGGGCGCGCCCTTCGCCTACGGGCCGCTGGCGCTGCTGTGGTACCTGCCAAGTCTCGACGAGCCCCAGCGGCTCGAGCTGCTGGCGGCGATGGTGGTGCTGATCCTGCTGGCCGTCCGTGGACGACCGCTGGGGCTGGCCGTCTACGCCGTCACGCCTGCCTTCGTGGACTCCGCTACCGACGGCGCCAACGACACCACGGCCGGCCTGCTCATCCTCGCGGCGCTGCTCGTGGCCGTTCGCGCACCCCTCGCCGGAGCCGTGCTGCTGGCCGTGGCTGTGGCCTTCAAGCCCTATGCCCTCGCGTGGCTGCCTGGCCTCATCGCCTATGCCGGGGCGATCGGTCCGCTGCTGGCCTTCCTGGCGGCATCGGCCGTGCTGTGGCTCCCAGCCGTGCTGGCCTGGGGTCCGGGATCCCTGTTGTGGTCCTTCCGCGAGGCCGACGGGCTGCATGCTCGACCGTACTACTCGCTCGCCTACGGCATCGACGCTCCGGCGGAGGTCCCCAAGGGCGCCTGGAACGTCTTCCGCATCGTGGTCGGCCTGCTGCTGGCCGTCCTCAGCCTGGTGTGGGTGCGGTCGGCGACCTCGCTCGTCATCGCCGGCACGCTCGTCTTCGCAGCCGTGCTGTTCCTCGGCTGGTGGGGCACCTTCGCCTACCTGGCCGCCGTGGCACCCGTGCTGTGCTGGCACCTCGATGACTGGCTCGGCCTGGGCGGGCAGCGCGTCATCTGGCCGACCGATCCGGTGCGCACGGTCACCAGTGTCGTCGATTCACGCTGGCCCGTACTGCGCCCCGGCGGCGGCGTCATCGAGGCGCAACGCAGGTTCGGATAGAATCAGCGGACTTCCGAGCCAAGCTAGTACGGGAAGCGAAGACGCGTGATCCGCCCCGGTCGCCGCACCGGATCACGTCGAGCAGTGGCGAGCCCGGTCCCGTGTGAATGACACGACGCCTGGTGGCGCGGAGGGACAGATGTCGGCTGTGGGAATCGGGCTCCTCATCATCGCCCACATCGCGGACTACACCACGTTCGTGGTGATGGTCGCCCGTCACGGCCTTGGCAGCGAGCTGAACCCAGTGGTGGTCACGCTCGCGGAGGATTACGGCCTGGCGCTCCTGACGGTGGCCAAGTTCGCCACCGTGCTGCTGGTGGCGTCCGTCTTCCTGGTCGTGGGGCGAACGAGGCCGCGTCTCGCCGGCGCCGTGCTGATCTTCGGCGTCCTCGTGGGCGGGTTCGGCGCGTTCTCCAACATCATCACCATCTGACCGCCGCGGCGTCCCTCCCCATGAAGGGTAGCCGGCTGGGCCAGGCCTAGCGGTCGGTCTGCTCCTCGCCCAGCGTGTCGACGGCGAGGTCCGGACGCACCGAGCGCACCCAGTCGCGCACCGCCCACAGCGTGGTGTTGAAGCCGAGGCCGTCCCAGGGGATGTCCTCGACGGGGAAGGCGCGCACCTCCAACGACTCGGGCGTGGTGCGCATCTCGCCACCCACGATCGAGGCCTCGTAGGCGATGACCACCACGGCCGCCTGCGGTCGCGAGTAGATGCCCACGATGTTCGTGGGCTCTACCACCAGGCAGGTCTCCTCGAACGTCTCGCGCACGGCGCCCTGCACGACGGTCTCATCCGCCTCCAGAAAGCCGCCCGGCTGCGCCCAGGTGCCGATCCCCGGTGGGATGGCGCGGCGGATGAGGACCAGCCGGCCATCAGCGGTGACCGGCAGGGTGGTCACCACCAGGCGCGGGTTGACATAGGTGACGCAGCCGCAGGAGGTGCAGAGGTGGCGCTTGCGATCCTCGCCCTCAACGGCGCCGTAGACCAGCGGCCCGCCGCAGCGGGAGCAGTTGCGCAGGACGGGCGCCAGCCATTCGGGCGCGCCATGGGCGAAGCCGCGAACCGGCAGGCGGGCACCCGGATCGTCGAGTCGAGTCATCGCCCTAGGCCAGCAGCACGATGACCATGATGATGATGGTAGCGAGGAGCGATGCCACCAGCACCGCCACCCAAAGCAGGCGGAAGTAGGCGCGACCCCGGTCCACCGTCCACCACGCGCCCACGGAGCGCCACACGCGCACGATGGCATCGGTCGTGACCGCAAGGAGCACGACGCCGCCGACCAGCACCGGGATCCTGACCCACAACGACGACAGCGGCGTGCCCAGCTCGAGCGCCCCGATGGCGATGACGCCACAGACCAGCACGATGATGGACAGGTAGATGAAGCTGCCCTGCAGCGGCGTGGGCTCCAGCTCCGGCACGCGCTGCGGCACCAGCGGACGTCCGTGCACATCCAGCGGCCGGGATCGCTCCTGGCGATCGAGCTGTGGCACGCCCTCGAACGACTCGTGTTCCGTCACACCACCGAGTCTAGCCCTGCCCGGACGGATCGGCCCTACTGGCCCTGGGCCTTGGTGAAGCCCTCTTCGTCCCCGTACAGGCGCAGCTTCTGCACATGCATCCAGGGCAGGCGAGCACCGATGCGCTCCAGCAGTCGCAGCAGGGCGGCGTCGTCGACGGTCGCGCCCTCCTCGGCGGCCACGAAGCGGCAGCGCCACCAGCCAACGGTGTCCACACCCGCGCTGGGGGTGGGGTAGACCATGGTGCCGCGGGCCGACATCAGCAACAGTCGGAAGTCTGGGCCGGCGACCTCGTCAAGGGTCCGACCCACCACGGCAGGATCGTCGTAGGCCTCGGTGTAGACGTCCGCGCCGATCAGCCGTGTCTCGATGGCCGCCCGCTCGGCGCCCACCGGCCAGCGCTTGCGCGGCTCAGGCGGATCGGACGGTGCGCCGGCCGACTTGGTCGCGTACCGCGTCTGCGGGGCGCGCCCGAGGTTCTCGATGATGGCGTCGGCGAAGCCGGAGGTGGAGGTGGCGTGCTCCACGTCGCCGGCCTGGCGGGCCACGTCCAGCGTGACCGCCTGGCCTTCCTCGAGCGTCACGAAGACGGCGTCCTCGATGCGCTGCGCAGCGTCGCGTTCGCCGAGATGGCGCAGCATCATCACCGAGCTCAGGATCAGCGCGGTCGGGTTGATGACGTTCTTACCGGCGTACTTGGGCGCCGAGCCGTGGACGGCCTCGAAGATGGCGGCCTCGTCGCCGTAGTTGCCCGAGGCAGCGAAACCCAGGCCGCCGACCAGCCCGGAGGCGAGGTCGCTGATGATGTCGCCCGCGAGGTTGGTGGTGACGATGACGTCGAACTGCGCCGGGTCCTTGACCATCTGGTGCGCCACGTTGTCGATGATGAGGTGCTGCGGCTCGATCTCGGGGTACTCGGGCGCCATCTCCTCGAAGACGCGCTTGAACATGCCCTCGGTCAGCTTGAGGATGTTGGCCTTGGTGGCACAGGTGACCTTGTGACGGCCCTCTCGTCGGGCCAGCTCGAAGGCGTAGCGGATGATCTTCTCCGAGCCGCGCCGGGTGATGATCTTGAGCGCCACCGCCACGTCGCGCGTGTCGAGGTATTCGACGCCGGCGTAGAGGTCTTCGATGTTCTCGCGCACCACGATGAAGTCGATGCCCTCGCCGTCGTAGCGGGTGGGCACGCCCGGGAGCTGGCGAGCCGGGCGGATGTTGGCGTAGGTCTCGAAGAGCTTGCGCAAGGTCACGTTGGCCGACTTCTCGCCAAAGCCCACGGGCGTCTCGAGCGGCCCCTTCAGGGCCACACCCGTGCGGGCGATGGACTCGGCCGTCGCCTTCGGCACGCCGGAGGTGTCGCCGCGCTTGAAGACCTCCGCGCCGGCCTCCGCCTCCTCCCACTCGATGGCCACGCCGGCAGCCTCGATGACGCGGCGAGCGGCCAGGCTGATCTCCGGACCGACGCCGTCGCCGGGGATGAGGGTGACACGGTGGCTCATGAGTTCCTCCAACCAGACACGGGTGCGGCATGCCGGCTGCTGTGAGCCGACCGAGATGACGCTTCAGATGAACGATGCTACACGGGCCGCTCGGGGGACCACAGGCCCGCTGCACGACTGCTTCCGTCCGCCGGACCATACTGTCAGATGATGGTTCTGATGCTGCGCCGAGCGCCCCGGCCGTTCGGCCTCGGGCGTGCGCTCCTCCTGGTCCTGGCCGTCCTGTTGCTGCCCGCGGTCAGCCCGGCAGCCGCGAGCGACCGCGACACCCTCGCGGCCCGCGGTCCGTATCTCACCGACATGGCCGAGGTGATCGTGCCTCGGCCAGGCGATGGCGGGAGCTTCGAGGCACGGCTCCACTACCCCGTGCCAGGGTCGTCAGCCGATGCCGGCGATGAGCCGACGCCGATAGTGGCGTTCGGGCACGGCTACCAGACAGCCGTGGAGCTCTACGCAGAGACCCTCGACCACCTCGCGTCCTGGGGCATCGTCGTCATCGCGCCGCGCTCTGGCGGTGAGCTCTTCCCCAGCCACCAGGCCTTCGCCGAAGACCTGCGGATCGCGCTCGACTGGGTCGTGGCCGAGGCTGCTGCGGGTGGTGACTGGCCCGCCGGCGCGATCGATCCGGCGGCCCGCGGCGTAGCCGGACACTCGATGGGCGGTGGCGCAGCCGTGCTTGCGGCAGCCGATGACGCCGACATTCGCGCCGTCGCCACGCTGGCAGCCGCCGAGACCGATCCGAGCGCCATCGAGGCGGCCTCCAGGCTGGCGGTGCCCTCCCTCTTCATTGCCGCGGGCGACGACGCCATCACCCCCGTCGACGAGCACCAGCGACCCATGTTCGAGGCCACCAGGTCTGGCAGGGCGCAGCTGCGCACGATCGTCGGCGGCAGCCACTGCGGCTTCCTCGATTCCGAGACCCTGCTGCTGCGCCTCGTGTGCGGCGAGGCGGCCATCGAACGCGACGAGCAGCTCGCCAGCACGCGCGCCGCGTTGACCGCCTGGCTGCTGCACGAGCTGACGGCCGACGAATCCCTCGCCGGCTTGGCGTGGCCGGACGGGCCGGACGCCTGGACCACGGTCGAGACGAGGTAAGCGAGGGCAGCCCTGACGTCTGGCCACGGTTCCCGAGTCGCCGGGTCGTTCGTCCGGGCGCCCGAACCCGGTCCTGCACCGTCGGTCCCGCGTGACGGGACAACTCGACCGGCGGGCGGCCGCCACACCCGACGGTTCCCGTGGGACGGGACGAATCGTCACTCTTGCTCACCGGGTGTGCCTATTCCGACCGATGGGGCAGCCCGTCGAGCCTTGTCAGCGTCGGGCTGGTCGAGCTGGCCCGCCGGGTGGGAATCCTGGCCCACTGAACCGTGCTGGCACGCTGAACCGTGGTGGCCCACTGACCCGTGCTGGCCCTCGCACTAATGCGGCTGGCGACCGCGAGGGCAAGCCGCCAGCCGCCTACGGATGGGGAGGCTAGGCAGCGGCGACCACGGGTGAGGCAGCCTCCTCCTCGCCGGCGCGGATTCGCAGCAGCTTGGCGATCTCGACCACGACCAGCACGGCGAGTGAGAGGACGATGCAGATGAGCCACTGATCGAGGTTCAGGTCGACCGTGCTGAGGATGCGGTTGAGGATGCCGAGCTCGGTGGCCGCGACCGTGGCCAGGACGGCCAGGCCAGCACCCTTCAGCAGGGTCGGGTTCTCGAGGAACCCGCCCGAGAAGATCGAATGGTTCGGGTCGGAGGTCTCGATGGCGAACCAGACGTTGGCCAGCGAGAACACGGTCAGGCCCATCGTTCGCGCGACCGCCTCGTCGTAGGCGTCGGTCGCCCACCAGATGACCCCGAGCGTGCTGGCGGCCATGACGAGGCCGATGACCACGAGATAGGTGAACAGGAAGGTCGGCAGGATCTTCTGGTCCGGCGGGCGCGGCCGCTCGGCCATCAATCCACTCCGTGCCTTGCTGTAGCCCAGCCCGACGGCCAGGAAGACCGTCACGGTGAAGTTCACCCAGAGGGTCTGCAGGGGCGTGAAGGGGATGCCCTGCGCGATGAAGAACAGGCTGGCGCCGAGGAAGGTGGCGATGAACCCGAACAGGCCGGCCATCTGGTACTTGATGTAGCGGAGCAGGTTGTCGTAGAGCTCACGACCCAGCTCGACGGCCTTGACGATGGTGGCGAAGTTGTCGTCGGTCAGGATCATCACGGCAGCCTCCTTGGAGACCTCCGTGCCGGTGATGCCCATGGCCACGCCGATGTCGGCACGCTTCAGCGCCGGGGCATCGTTGACACCGTCGCCGGTCATGGCCACGACGTGGCCCTTGCGCTTGAGCACATCGACCAGGTGGACCTTGTCCTCCGGCGCCACTCTCGCGATGACGCCGATGTCGTCGATCTGGCGCTCCACCTCCTCGGCGCTCATGGCTTCGAACTCGGCGCCCGTGATGGCCCGACCCCGGATGCCGAGCTTGCGGGCGATGGCCTCTGCGGTCACCGCGTGGTCGCCGGTGATCATGCGCACCTGGATCCCCGCCGCCTGGGCGGTGGCGATGGCGGCCTTGGCCTCCGCGCGGGGTGGGTCGACGATGCCGACGATGGCCAGCAGCGTGAGGTCGGAGACCAGCGGCAGGAGGTCGCCCGAGGGGTCGAAGGACCTGGGGTCGAAGTCACGCTGGGCGGTGGCCATGACGCGCAGGCCCTCCCGGCCGAGACGCTCGTTCTCGGCCAGGTACGGGTCGCGGACCGTGGCGATGGGCACGTGCTTTCCGGTCCCGTCATCGGCGGACGTGGCCCGTGCCAGGAGCTGGTCCGGGGCACCCTTGACGTAGCAGCGGATGACCTCCTTGCCGGCGTCATTCGTCATGCGGTGGAAGGTGGCCATGAACTTGTAGGCAGCGTCGAAGGGGACCTCGGCGATGCGCGGGTAGCGCTCGCGGGTCAGGATGGGATCCACTCCGCCCTTCGCAGCCAGCACGACCAGGGCGCCCTCGGTCGGATCGCCGACGAGGTCACCGTCGCGCACGACGGCGTCGGCACACAGGGCCATCGGCAGCAGGTAGCGGTCGAGAGGCACATCTGCCTCGCCGGCCACGTGGTTGATTTGGCCGACGGTGGAGTAGCCCTCGCCGGTGACGGCGTAACGGCGTCCCGCGACCGCCATCTGGATGGCCGTCATCTGGTTGAGGGTCAGGGTGCCGGTCTTGTCGGAGTTGATGGCCGAGGTCGAGCCCAGTGTTTCCACCGAGCGAAGGCGCTTCACGATGGCGCCTGCCTCCGCCAGCGTGGTGGTCCCGGAGGCGAGGATGGTCGTGACGACGGCCGGGAGGCCGGTCGGGATGGCCGACACGGAAAAGGCGACAGCGGTGAGGAACAGCGCGCTGAACTCCTGGCCTCGCCAGAGTCCGAGTCCCATCGAGATGAGCAGGGCGACGCCGGCGATGACGAGGATCTGGTTGGTGAGCGCGTTGAGCTGCTTCGTCAGCGGGGTGGCTTCCGCCGTCTGGACCTGCAGCATGTCGGAGATGTGGCCCACCTCCGTGCCCATGCCGGTGGACGTCACGAGGATCGTCCCGGCTCCGCGGGTGACCTGCGTGTTCATGAAGGCGAGATCGACCCGGTCGCCCAGCGCGGCCTCGGCAGCGACGGGTTCCACCTGCTTGGGGACCGGCGCGCTTTCGCCCGTCAGCGCGGACTCGTCGATCTCCAACGTCGCGGCCCGGACGAGGCGGCCATCCGCGGGCACCAGGTCACCGGCCTCGATCAGGACGACGTCGCCGGGAACCAGCTCCTCCATGGGGATCTGGACGACGTCCCCGTCACGCAGCGCTCGCGCCTGGACGACCATCATGCCCTGTAGCGCGGCGATGCTGGCCTCGGCCTTGCCCTCCTGGTTGAGGCCCATGAAGGCATTGAGGAGCGTCAGTCCGATGAGCAGGACGCCGGTCATGAACTGGCCCGGCAGGAAGAGGGAGATGACACCGGCCGCGAGCAGCACGATCTGCATGGGGTCGCGGTACTGACGCAGGAATGCCTGCCAGCGCGGCTCCCTGGCCGCGGCTGTAAGCTTGTTGGAGCCGTACTTCGCGCGGCGCGCGGAGACCTCCGCCGTCGATAGGCCGGTAGCCACCTCGACGGACTGCTGCGCGAGCGCATCCTCGACGCTCAGTGCGTGCCAGGCCGTGTCCGTGGCACCTGGTCTGGATGCGGTGGTCGTTCCCGTAGCCATCCCCGTCCTCCTCGTGCGGCGGTGTTGACCGCTAGCTCTTGCTCTTGCTCTTGCGTTTCGTCGATTTCGCCGTCGTCCCGGCCTCGGCCTCAAGCTCCGCCTTCGCGACCTGGAGTGCCGCCTTGGCCTCCTCGCTCACGGTCGGGTAGCTGGGGTCGATCTGGATGAGGGCATTGGCGATGACACCGGCGGCGGCGAGCCGCGCGAAGGGCTTGTCGTCGGCCGGGATGACGTACCAGGGCGCCCACTCGGTGCTCGTCTGGCTGAGCACATCGCTGAAGGCCTTCTGGTAGTCGTCCCAGAAGGCGCGCTCGCGGACGTCCGCCGCGCTGAACTTCCAGTTCTTCTCCGGCTCTTCGATGCGGTCCAGAAAACGCCGGCGCTGCTCGTCCTTCGACAGGTTGAGGAAGAGCTTGACGATGCGATAGCCCTGGTCGACCAGGTAGCGCTCCCAGTCGTTGATCTCACGGAAGCGCCGGCTCCAGACATCTCCCCTGCGTGCGCTCGGCGGCAGCTTCTGGCCGGCCAGGATCTGCGGGTGCACGCGGACGACGAGGACCTCCTCGTAATAGGAGCGGTTGAAGATACCGATGTGGCCGCGAGCCGGGAGCCGGCGCGCATAGCGCCACAAGTAGTCGTGGTCGAGCTCCTCGGCCGAGGGCACCTTGAAGGAGTGGACCTCGACGCCCTGCGGGTTGACGCCGCTCATGACGTGGCGGATGGTACCGTCCTTGCCGGCCGCATCGATGGCCTGGAGGATCACCAGCAGGCTGTAGGTGTCCTGTGCGGCCAGGCGGGACTGGTACTCGGCCAACAGCTCGACGCCCGAGGCCAGGAGTTCCTTGGCTCCGGCCTTGGACCGCCTGCGGGTACCGGCGGGATCGAAGTCGCGGGGCAGACGCACGCGCTTGCCGGGTTCGACTCGGAAGGGCTCGATGAAGCGGGCGATGCGCTCCGGCCGCAGGTCAGGCATCGGTCGCTCCTCTCTGTCGTTGGCCATGCCCCAAGGCTGTCCCGGCCAGCCCGCGAACCCTCACCTTGCGATGTCATCATGGCACGCTGCGGAGGGCTCATCCCGGCGGGAAGCGCGCGCGGTGGCCGCAGGCGTGCCCGTCAGAACGGCGTCGGGATGTAGCGCAGCGAGAGTTCCGGCTCGACGTACTTGCCCGCGCGCTGGCGCCGCGGAAGCTTGATGTCGCGCGGTTCGAGTGGCTCGTACGGGATCCGACTCAGCAGGTGGCTGATGATGTTGAGCCGCCCCCGCTGCTTGTCGTCGGTGCGGGCCAGGTACCAGGGTGCCCAGGGCGTGTCGGTGGCGGCGAGCATGGCGTCCCGGGCCCGCGAGTAGTCGAACCAGCGGCTGTAGGACTTGAGGTCCATGTCGGTGAGCTTCCAGACCTTGCGCGGGTCCTGGATGCGACCTTCGAGGCGGCGGGTCTGCTCGTCCGGGCTGACCTCCAGCCAGTACTTGATGAGGATGATCCCCGACTCGACCATGGCCTGCTCCACGGCCGGCGCCTGCTCCAGGAAGCGTTCCGTCTGCTCGGGCGTGCAGAAGCCCATCACTCGCTCGACACCGGCCCGGTTGTACCAGCTGCGATCGAAGATCACGACCTCCCCGGCCGCGGGGAAGTGCTGGATGTAGCGCTGGATGTACATCTGCGAGCGCTCGCGCTCCGTCGGAGCGGAGAGCGCCACGACCTTGAAGACGCGTGGGCTCACCCGCTCGGTGATGCGCTTGATGGTGCCGCCCTTGCCGGCGGTGTCGCGGCCCTCGAACACGATGCAGATGCGGGCTCCGGTCGCCTTCACCCACTCCTGCATCGCCACCAGCTCGCCGTGGAGCCGGCGCATCTCGCGCTCGTACTCCTTGGCCTTCAGCCTCGACTGTGGCTCGATCACCGTTGCCGGGTTCGCGTGGGTGTCATCCTCCTGCTTGACGGCCCGGCCCTTGCCGACCTTCTTGTCTCGCTTCTTGCTGGCCACGAAGCCCTCCGGTTGCTGGGGGTCGCCCACGCGGGCCCCGCGGCGTGGGGTCCGTGTGGGCGAGTGAAACGTCCGTTCAGCTCGCCGACTGGTCGCCGGCAGCCTTGGCAGCTTGCTTGACCGCCTCAGCGGTCTCAGCATCGACGGGCACCGCCTTGACCTCGCTCGCCGGCGGGATGGTCTGCCTGACGGCGTCGACCGCGGTGATGTCCACGAGGGCCACGATGCCCGAGGTTCCCGGCGTGATGACCGCTGCGAGCTCGTCAGCCACCTTGCTCTTCTTGAGCACGTTGCCGGCCTTGCCGATGACGGCGCCGGCGATGCCGACCGCAGCCGCGCCCGCGAGGATGGACGGCGGGAAGAGGAGCCCGATGACGGCGCCGCCCACGGCGCCCCAGGCGAAGCCATTGCGCGTGGTGTGGTCGGTCATCTTCTGGATATGGACCTTGCCCTCGTAGTCGGCGTTGGCCACCAGGACGCCATCGATGTCGATGGCACGCCTGGCCTCGGCGTCGCGCAGGGCGTCGTAGGCCAGCTTGGCCGTGTCCATATCGGCGAAGCGAGCCACCAGCACCGCCGCCGTTCCCTGCACGGCGATGGCCGCTTCGGCCTCGATGCCGTACTCGTCACCGACCGCCACGGCCGCCACGTCGATGGCCTGCTCGTACTGCGCAGCGGGGTCCTTCTTCTCGTCAGTCATCCTGGGATCTCTCCTGTATCACTTGAACCAAGTCTCGCTCGGGGACCCACGGGCCCACTAGCATGACAGTCAGTGAAGCATGGCCGTGGGCTACGGGCTTCCTCCGATGCGGAGGAGGCTGTGAGCGTACATCGATGGCCCGCCCGGGGCCGGGTGCTTCAGTCTTCGTGCCCTCGGGTCCAGGCGTCCACGATGTCCTAAGCCTCGGCTTCCACGGCCTCCGGCTGTGAGTCCATCGTCTCGTCATCCGCAGGCTCCGGGTCCTCGAACTCGGCGGGTAGGTCGCCCCCGCCCGGTGACAGGAAGGTATTGGCCAGAAAGCCGGTCAGCGTCCCGAAGACACCGACCCCGACGACGATGGTGAGGGCCCCGAACAAGCGGCCCAGGTCGGTGACCGGGAAGTGGTCGCCGTAGCCCACCGTGGACATCGTGACCAGCGAGTACCACACGGCTTCGTCGGCCGTCAGGATGTTGGCGCCCTCGGCTCCACGCTCCGCCCACAGGACCAGGAGACTGCCGAACTCCAGGACCAGCAGCGCCATGATGATGACGATGTAGAGCCCACCGGCGGCCGTGTTCCGGAAGAAGGTCCGCATGGCCATCGTTACCCCACCCATTCGCCTGAGGATGCGGACCAGCCGGGCCATGCGC
>DATHSE010000284.1:0-7874 GCA_035464455.1 Anaerolineae bacterium
TCGCACCGCTGTATCACCCGGGGACGATGCTGTTCCTTGCGCTGCTGCTCGGGGCCTTGGTGCAGCGGGCCACGCGTGAGCAGGTCAGCCGCTCGCTGGTCGGCGCGCTGCGGACCCTCGCGCCGGTCGCCGTCGCGCTGATGGCCATGCTCGGCCTCGCCCGGGTGATGGTCCACGCCGGCATGGTCGAGGCCATCGCCACAGCTGCCGCCGACACGGTCGGCGAAGCATGGCCGCTCCTTGCGCCCGCGGTGGGGATGCTGGGGACCTTCGTCACCGGCTCGGCCACCGCCTCCAATGCGCTCTTCTCCGATCTGCAGGTCGCGACGGCCGACGCCATCGGCCAGGATGTCGCGTGGGTGCTCGGGGCACAGGGCCTGGGCGCCGCCCTGGGCAACGCCATCGCACCGCACAACCTCATCGCCGCGGCTGCCATCGTCGGCCTTGCCGGACGCGAATCCGAGATCCTCCGCCGCACCTTCCCGGTCATCCTGCCGCTGATCATCGCCGCCGGGCTCGTCGCCCTCGTACTCGTGGGTCGCTGAGCCCCCGCCGGTCATCAGACTCATTGCGCAGGCGTCAGGTTCGGCGCACGTCCCCTGATCGCGGTGGCAGGCGGCTACCGCTCCGGCGTGGTGATCTCGATCGTCTCGACGAGTGACAGCCAGCGGTCGCCTGGAGGCTCGGCAGAGGCACACAGCAGGGAGTACTGGAACGCGGCCGCGTGGATGGTGTACGCCGATGCCGGTCGGGAGCCGGCGCCCAGCATGTCATCGAAGCGCTCGGTCTCCAGCCCGCCGACGGTCATCCGGGCCGCGGCGGCCACGCCCACGTCTTTCCACGACTCCACCAGCTCCGGGTCGTAGAGGTCCAGGGTGCAGGTGGTGGACGCCGGGCCGAACGCCACGAGGATGGCTGCCCCACCGTGGATCACCTCCCCGGGTGGTCGCTTCTGCCTGATCTCCCACGCGTCCGGGAACGTGATGCTGAGCCCGGCCCAGGCGACGTCGACGCGGCCGCCTTGCTGTGGAGGAGGCGGTGCCGGTGTCGGTGAGGGCTCGTAGAGCACGACTGCCGACGCGGGCGCCGTCGCCCAGAGGGACAGGGCTACTCCCAACATCAGCGCCGTGGCCAGCCGCCGGTGTCGGTGCCACTGAAGGCGCCTCGTCGCAGTCATCGGACAAGCCTCAACGACGATGATGACTGCCCGATGACGACAGCCGAGGCGTGACGGAGGCTCGCCGGTCGGTCGGGTACATAGGCCCCCGGTCTACTGGACCATCTCGCCGCAGACGCCGTTGGTGAAGCGCTCGGTGGCCCAGAAGGCCTGCAGGCCAAGCCACTCCACGCCGGTGAGGGCGAAGACGACGACGCCGACCGTCGTGCCCAGGCTGACGGACCCCCCGCGACAGACCATGTCGGTGTTCTCCCGCGCCCACTCTTGCGCCTCGGATACCACGGCACTGGCATCGTCGATGTCCTGCTGGAGCGCCACCAGGGTGTCCTCGATGGCGGCCTGGATGCCCGCGTCCTCGAGACTGCTCAGCGCACCGTT
Source organism: Anaerolineae bacterium (assembly GCA_035464455.1). GTDB lineage: Bacteria > Chloroflexota > Limnocylindria > Limnocylindrales > CSP1-4 > JAFMJV01. The sequence continues at coordinate 1,556 of DATHSE010000284.1, forward strand.
CAGGGCCTCGTCAATGGACGCGCCCAGGTCGATATCTCCGGTCGCCGCCAGGGCCGCTGCCACGGCGTCGTCGATGGCGGCCTGCAGGTCGATGTCCCCGCTGAGCTCCAGCCCTTCCAGCGTCGCCACGACGTCGTCGAGGGCGGCCTGCAGGTCGACATCCACATCGAGCTCGTAGTCCTGCGCGCTGCGAGCGACTTCGTCGAGCGCAGCCTGGAGGTCCAGCGCTCGGAGCTGGGCGAGCGCCTCGTCGATGCGCGCCTGCGTCTCTGCCAGCAACGACTGCGCCTCGTCGGGCGGCTCCGGGGCCTCGAGCGGGACGGTCGCGTCGGACGGTTCGGTCGCGTTCATGTCCGTGATCACCCTGGCCACAGCGGAGATGCAGGCGGCCTGCTCGGCTTCGTCGGCAGCAGCTGCGGCGCAGAGCTGACCGACCAACGTCATGTCAACAGCGTCGGCCGCGCCGCCGGCGGCCTGGGCAGTCACCGAGGCCGGCGAGAGAGCCAGGAGGAGGCCAAGCAGGGGGACGACGCGCATCGGCAGCACGACGGTACCGTACGCCCACTGCGCCAGATGTGCACGTGCCGAAGGGCCAACCTGGCCAGGCCTGCCAAACTGCAGCACCCGGGGGTCCCTTCGGCAGGGTGGCGGCCTCCACCTGCGCCTACGGCACCCCGTCGAGCCCCTCGGTGCCATCCTCGAGCGGTGACAGGACGCACCGGTGGTGACGGATGGCCCGGTTCCGACCAGGCCGTCCGGCCCGACCCGACCGCTCCCGCACCCGGGACAATCCCTGCAGCCTCCATCTGGGAATGGGGGTACCTGTATCGTCCTGCCCGCACAGGTGATGACTGACACTGCCTGCTGATGGAGGGAACGTGGCCAGCAGTCTCACATTCAGTCGACAGCGTGTCCCGATGGTCGATGGCCTGATCCTGGAGGACCGCACGCGACCGGCGCTAGAGGACCCCGGCTTGGTCGCGGCCCGTCTGCGTTCGGCTGAGTGGCTATCGCGAGCATCGGGCGTCGACCGCACGCGATCAAGGCAGGCGACGCTGACTGCCTCCACGCCCCCGACGCGCCCGACCGCCTAGGCGCGCGCCGTACTGCCGAAGGGGCGCGCCGCCAGGTCCAGCTCGGGCGACCCATCCGCGGATCCTGTGGCGCAGTCGCGTCAGCCGAGCGACCTGCGACGCGCGACCTCCGCGCGCAGCGCCCCCTGGACCGCCGAGAAGCGCTTGACGCCGGCCTTGTTCTTGAGCATGCAGGGGTCCCCCCGCTGGGACCGCTTCCACGCGTGGCAGGGACCATTGCTCAGGTCATACAGCTCCACCTCGCCGGTCTCGTACTCCGTGTAGAGCCAACGGCAGCCAGCTCGCTTGGCGAGCGCGCAGCCCGTGCTGGCGAGCGGTGACGCGCCGGTGGTGGTGACGCTCCAGTAGCGAGGCACGCGATGCCCGTCCTCCAGGTAGCTGCCGAGGACCGTGCGCCGGCCGAGACGCTCGCGCTCGCCGGTGAGCAGCTTGAGCAGTGAGACCCCGTCGGCACGGGCCTGGCCCGTGGGGAACGGGCCCAGCTGGCAGCCGGCGATGTCACAGAGGGTGGGTGCGAGGTCGATGTTCTGGACACGCTCGCCGACCGTCGTTGGCACGGTCCCGAGTACCCGCGGCCAGCGCATGAAGAGCGGCACCTGGGTCCCGTACGGTGCCTTCTTGTCGTGCAGGATGCGCTGCGCGCCGTAGCTCATGCCGTTGTCCGAGGTCAGGACGAGCAGCGTGTTCTCCAGCCGGCCGAGCCTGTCGAGCTTGCGCACCACCTCGCCGACCAGGTCGTCGACCGCGAGCATGCCCTTGCAGATGCGCCGCAGGTCGTAGCCGCCCGCCGACTTGATGCGGCGCGCCTGCACGTAGGCAGGCTTGTCACGCACGTTCTTCTCCATGTAGCCCTGTGGCTTCCAGCGTGGCAGGTCGCAGCGCTTACTGGCCTGGCGATAGCGTGGGGCGATCGTCCATGGCTTGTGCATGGCGTAGGGCGCGATCCAGGCGAAGATCGGCGTGTCCTTGGGGGCGCGGCTCAGGGTCCGCTGCGTGAGACGCCGGATGACATCGGTGGAGTAGTCGCGCGGTCTGGACCCGTAGCGGCGTTGCACCCCGTTGCTGTAGAGGTTGTAGTCGTAGTAGCCCCCACCGTAGCCGTGGAACTCGTCCCAGCCGGGCGGCTGCTTGTCCGGCACGCGGTCGAAGAGGTTGACGTACTTGCCCACCGCGATGGTGTGGTAGCCCTCGGCCTGCAGCTCGGTGGCGATGGTCTCGCCGGGATCGAAGTCGCTGCCGTCGGTCCTGTAGGCGCCGTGATGATGCGAGTGCAGCCCGGTGAGCAGACCGGCACGACCCGGGGTACAGGTGGGGGTCTCGACGTGGGCATCGACGAACTCGGTGCCCTGCTCGACGAAGGCGCGGCGGATGTTAGGCAGCCTGTCCCACAGCCGACCGTCGAGCGGCGGGATATCGTCGAGGACGATGGCCACGATGTCCGGGGTCGGCGAGCGGGGATCCTCGCCGGGCGGTGCCGGCGGATCGCCCGGTAGCGGCGGGAACGTGGCGGCCGAAGTGAGGCCGGTGATGGCGATGCTGCCGAGCGTGGCGAGCGCCGTGGCCTTCAGGAATGTGCTCCGCTGTCCTCGAACCAGTCCCCGCTTCACACCCGCAGCCTAGCGGACTTCGACCGGCACGGGTGGCGCAGACGCCCACTGGCTGCGGCCTGGATCGCGTCCCCACTGGCTGCGGCCTGGATCGCGTCCCCGGGGGCCAGGGCCCGGGCCTGCGTGTTCCGCCCGGCGGGACAAGCGACGACCGAGCCTGGCGTGCCTGCCTGCCGGTCGACGTTCATTCCGCGGAGCGACACAGGCGGTGTCTGAACCAGCGGATCGAGCCGTGCCAGTGCCGTGACAGCCGTATTCGCCGGTCGCTTGTCTCGCTCGGCGGAACAGCGTTGACTCGCCCTCTGGTCGGGGCCGGGCACGGCTATCCTTGCGACACCGGACCTCGATCCTTACGTGCGGCCATGGCATGCTGGCCCGACCACGGCCATGGGCACGCTGCCGCGAACACGGCCACGGCACGACGCGCGACCACGGCCATGGGCGCGCTGACGCTGCCACGCCGCTGGAGCCAGGGAGGCCAGTCATGCGACCGACACTCCGCCTCCTCGACGAGGCACAGCACGACCAGGTCCTCGACGAAGCCCTGCGCATCCTGGCGGAGGTCGGCGTCACGGTGGCCGGTGAAGGCATGCGGCAGCGCCTCCTCGACGCGGGCTTCGGCGCGCGCGAGGAGGACGGCCGCGTCCTGTTCCCGCCCGACAAGGTCCGCGCCGCCGTCGCCAGTGCCCCGGCGAGCTTCACGATCTTCGACCGCGCGGGCGACACATACGCCGAATTCGGTGTCGGCCAGACGCACTTCTCACCCGGCTCCAGCGGCCTCTCCGTCCTCGACCATCGCAGCGGGCGGCATCGCGCGGCGACGTCGGCAGACATCATCGACTACCTCAAGGTGGGAGACCAGCTGCGGCACATCCGGCTTCTCGCCACGGCCTTCTCCAGCGCCGACATCGAGCCACAGGTGTCCGACGCGTGGCGCCTGTATCTGCTCCTGCGGCACACCGCCAAGGCCTGCGTCACGGGCGCCTTCAGCGCGCACGCCGCCCCGCGCCTCGTGCAGCTGATGCAGCTGTATCGCCGCGACGCGGCCGACCTGGCTGCCCGACCCATGGCCATCTGCACGGTCACCGCCGCCGGGCAGTTCAGCTACAACGAGGATTCCTGCCAGAACCTGATCGACTTCGTGGAGGCCGGCATCCCGGTCGAGATCGTGCCCGTCACGCTCATGGGGTTGCATGCACCCGTGACGCTCCTCGGTGCGGCCGCTTTCCACACTGCCGACGTGCTGGCCGGAGTCACGATGGCGCAGCTGGTCAAGCCGGGTGCGCCCACGCTCTTCGGAGGGTCGGCAGCCGCGTTCCACATGCAGACCACGACCGCACCGATGACCGCGATCGAGGCGCTCCGCCTGACGGCGGCGTGCTCACTCATCGGCAAGCACCTGGGTATGCCCACGCAGGCGTACACGGCCTTCAGCGAGGCCAGGTCGCTCGACGCGCAGGCCGGCTCTGAGACGGCCATGGGAGCGCTGCTGGCGGTGCAGACGGGCATGGATTCGGTGTCCGGTGCAGGCATGCTCGACTACCTGCTGACCTTCAGTCTGCCCAAGCTGGTCGTGGACGATGAGATCGCGGCCCAGGCGCTGCACTTCGGCAGCGACGTGCAGGTGGCCGGGGACATCCCCACCAGCCTGATCATCCGCGAGATGCTCGAGCAGGGCCACCTGCTCGCGTCCGGTCACACCATGGAGCACTGGCCCACGGCGCTGCACCTGCCTGGCCCTGCCTGGGACCGCGATGCCCGCGCTGCCTGGGCAGCCAAGGGTGAGCTGGACATCGTGGCCCGCGCAGCCGCCGAGGTGGAGCGCCTGCTCGCGACGTACGAGCCACCCCATACCGATGCGGCGGTCGATCGCGAGGCCCGAGCCATCATCAGGTCGGCACTGTCAGGCGACGCAGAGCTGCCCGCGTAGCGCCACCCTCCGGCCTCGCTGACCTACCCGGGTAGCGACTGCCCGGCTAGCGCTGGCTACCCGCATCGCGCTACGCTTGTCCGACGGGAGGGAGTGGCATGGAGATCCTCGTGGCGTTGTTCGCCGGTGTCATGGGCGCCGCCATGGCCGGCATCTGGGTTCGCGACATCATGAGCGGCCACGGCTTCGACGCCCCGCACGGGCTGCTGCGAGCCCGCGAGGCCGACTCCGACGACCTGATGATCTGGCACTGGGCGGCCGAGCTCGGCACTGCCCTTGTGCTCATCGCCGGCGCGTTCCTGTACATCACCGGTGCTGCCGTGGCGGAGGCGGTGATGCTGGTCGGCCTCGGCGGCCTGCTCTACACCTCGACCAACAGCCTGGGCTGGTCGCTGGCGGCACCGGCACGCCGTCCCTACGTGTACCCCATGGCCGCGGGGCTCATCGGCGGTGTCATCTCGGTGGTGGTGCTGGTCTTCTTCTAGCTGCCTGGCGGTCCTGCCTGACGGTCCTGCCTGACGGTCCTGCCTGGCGGTCCTGCCTGGCGGTCCTGCCGGCCGAAGCGATCGACTCGACCAGCCGCTACGTGGTAGCGGCGTGCGCAGCCTCGTGGGCCTCCTCGCTGCCGCGGACCCAGCCCCCGACGGGCAGGCGGACGGCCACCGCGGACGCGCCGATGGTCAGCGTGATGGCCGCCAGCAGCCCGGCGTACAGCTGGGGCGAGACGTCACCCGCGGCATAGAGCACCGATACCAGCACGAACGAGAACTCTCCCAGCTGACTGAGCCCGGTGGCGATCTGCGACGGTCGCTCCAGCCCGCCCAGGCTGGCCAGCAGGTAGATGACGCCGGTCTTGGCGGTCAGCATCAGCACCACGAAGACGGCTACCCATTGCAGACCGCCGAGCAACGCGTCGGGGTCCAGCTGCGAGCCGACTGAGACGAAGAAGAGCACCGCGAAGACGTCGCGGAAGGGCAGGAGGCGCCGACGTGCCTCGCCCGCCATGGGGCTGTCAGCGATGACCAGTCCGGCCACGAAGGCCGCCAGGGCCAGCGGGATGCCGAAGATGACCGCGCCGATGCCGGCGCCGATGAGGCCGCTCGCGATCGACACCAGCAGGAACAGGTCGGGGTAGCGACGCAGGCGCGCCAGCATGCGCGGAAAGAAGCGCGCCGCCACGATGGCGATGAGGAAGAACAGGCCCAGGCCGATGAGCGCCTCGAGGGGGTCCCGTTCCTTGGCGTTCCAGACGGCCAGCAGGAAGGCACCGAGGATGACGCCGCTGAGGTCCTGCAGCAGGCTCCAGCCCAGCAGCGACATCTCGGTGACCTTGTTGGTGCGGCGGGTGACGGAGCGGGTGATGTTGACGACGACGACCGACGAGGACATGGCCACGCACAGGCCAAGGACGAGTGCGATCTCCAGCGGTTGGCCGAGCAGCGTCAGCACCACGCCCGCGATGACCGTCGTGGCCAGGATCTGCAGCGGCGACGCCGCCAGCAGCGAGCGATGCTCCCGTCGCAAGCGACCGACGTCGAGCTCGATGCCGACCTCGAACAGCAGCAGCACCACGCCCACATCGGCCAGCAGGCGCACCTGCTCCTCGTCGGGCTTGGCGCTCTCCGGCAGCAGCTGGAATGCCACCAGGCCGACCATCAGGTAGCCGATGACGGCGGGCAGGCCGGCAC
>DATHSE010000285.1:0-6492 GCA_035464455.1 Anaerolineae bacterium
CGAGGGCCTCGTAGCTGCCGGTGGTGAGACCCAGCATGAGGTCCGAGTGGCCGCCGATGTACTTGGTGGCAGCATGGATGGAGATGTCGATGCCGAGGGCGTGCGCATCGAAGTAACGCGGCGTGCCCCACGTGGAGTCGCAGGCGACGGGAACGCGATGGCGGGCCGCGATGGCGACCACCTCGCGGACATCGATCAGGCGCATGGTCAGCGAGGTGGGCACCTCGATGAAGACGAGGCTGGTGCGATCATCGACCAGGCTGGCCAGCTCCTCGACGGTGTCAAAGAAGCCGACCTCGACGGTCTTGCGCAGCTCGCGCTCGGCGAAGCTGCGCGTGGGTTGGTAGACGTCGTTCTGGAGCAGGATGCGGCTGCCGGGCGTGGCGTGCGCGGCGAGCGTGGCGGCGATGGCGCTGAGGCCGCTGGCGGTGGCGATGCAGCTTTCGGCACCGCAGAGCTCTGCCATGGCCGTTTGCAGCTCGAAGGTCGTGCTGGTGCCGTAGAGGCCGTAGCGGAGCGTCTCGTAGGGGACCCCGGCGCGTGCGTCGCGGAGGTCGGCCAGCGAGTCGAAGAGGATCGTCGATGCGCGTGACACGGGCGGGTTGACGGTGCGTTCGCGCTCGGCGGAGCGGCGGCCGAGGTGCGCGAGCTTGGTGTCGAACCGGGTCATCTGCCCATGATGGCTGAAGCGGGGCTTCGGTGAGCCGTCGGTATTGGCGGTCAAAGCACCCGGCAAGCCTCCGCCAAACACCCGGCAAGCCTCCGCCAAGCACCCGGCAAGCCTCCGCCAAGCACCCGGCACCACCATCTCTCACATGGATGACATGCGTGTGGGCGCCGCCTTCCGTGCTGTTCGGGTCCGTCGCCACTGGCGGCAGTCCGACCTCGCTGCTCGCGCCGGCGTCTCTCGGGGCTTCGTGTCGTTGGTGGAGCGTGGACACCTGGACAAGGTCTCGCTGGCCACGCTCAGGCGACTCGGCTCGGTTCTCGATATCCGGATCGACCTCTACGCGCGCTGGCGGGGTGGGTCGCTGGATCGGATGCTCAACCTGCGCCACTCACTCCTGGCTGAGTCGGTGGTGGCGTCCCTTGCCGGTCTTCGTGGCTGGCTCGTCGCTCCGGAGGTCTCCTTCTCCATCTTCGGCGAGCGCGGTGTCATCGACCTCCTTGCCTATCACGCTCCCACCCGTTCGCTCCTCGTCATCGAGCTGAAGACGCTGATCGTCGATGTTGGCGAGCTGGTCGGGACGCTCGACCGCAAGGCACGGCTCGCCGCCCGGATCGCTTCCGAGCGCGACTGGGAGGCGACCACCGTGAGTCGCTGGCTGATCGTCACGCCCGACAAGACCAACCTGCGCCGCGTCGCCGCGCATCGGTCGATCTTGCGCGCGGCCTTCCCGGATGACGGCAGGAGGATGCGGGCCTGGTTGCGTGAGCCTGTCGGTCGGGTGAGCGGTCTGTCTACCTGGACAGATGCAACTCGGCGTGACGCCGGTCCGACTGCTGCTGGGGCCGATGGGCGTCTCCGTGCGTAGATCCGGCGCTCCCTCCGCCTCCGAGCCCTGGCTTGAGCGGCGACTGCGCCCCGGGAGACCACAGCACTCCTTCACGCTGCCCGCGCGGCCGGATCCAGCCGGTGCAGGAACGGTCGACAGGTGGACACGCGCTACCGGGCGTTGCATCTGCCCAGCTCGTGTGCCCGACCTTGGTTGATGCACTCGGCCCCGGCGGGCGCGGGATACACCAGTTGACCGCAAGGCCGCGCTTCCGCACCATCGAGCCATGCATGCGACACCCGACCCGACAGCCTCCGGCTCAGAGGATCCGAGCCCGACCGGTGTGACACGCGTGGACGAGATCAGCTTCCTGGCGGATGTCGCCCATCTTGCCGCCACCGCCCGAACCTGGGAGGACCTCACCGGCACCATCATCGACCGTGCCCGCGCTGCCGCGCACGCGGACGTCTGCTCGCTCTACCTTGTCGATCGCGACGGCAGCGGTCTGACGCTGGCAGCCACCAACGGGCTCGACCACGACGCTGTGGGAGTGGCGCGGCTGGCGATGGGCCAGGGCATCACCGGGCTCGCAGCGCAGCGACAGACGACCATCATCAGCCCGGACGTCCACGAGGACGAACGTTTCGCCTGGATCCGTGGCGTCGACCAGGCACGCTTCACCTCGATGTGTTCGGTGCCCCTGGTCTGGGAAGAGCAGGTGGTGGGCGTGCTCAACGTGCAGACGGCCACGCACCGCGATTTCGCGGCGGGCGACATCGGCTTCCTGGAGGCGCTTGCCGGCCTGCTGGCAGGCATGGTCGAGAAGGGACGGCTTCACGCGGAGGCCGAGGCACAGCTTGAGCAGCTGCGAGCCATCGACGAGGCGCGCGCCAAGCTGGTGGCCGTGGTGACACACTCCCTGCGCACGCCCCTGGCGGTGGTGCGGGCATACGTGGAGCTGCTGGGTAACGAGGCCCAGGCCCGCGGCAGTGACGACGCTGAGGAGTGGGAGCGGGAGGCCCTGACCCAGGTCGATCGCCTCGACGAGACCGTGGACGACATCCTCGAGAGTCTGCGCGTGATGCCGACCGTGCCGGCGGACCTGGTGCCGGTCGACCTCGCGACCGAGGTGGCGCATGTCCTGCACGACCTCAAGCCGATGCTGCGCGGCCGAACCCTCCGCTCCACCTTCCGGGATGAGCCGCTGGTGGCGCTGGCCTCGGTCGAGATGCTGCACCAGTTGCTGGGCTACCTGTTGGAGAACGCGTCGAAGTACGCGCCGCCGGGCGGCAGCATCGATGTCTACGGCTGGCGCGGGGCTGACTGCGCGTGCGTGGCCGTCACCGACGACGGCCCGGGCATCCCCGCTGCCTGGCGGGAACGGATCTTCGAACCCTTCGTGCGACTCGACGACTCGCCCCGTGGCGCCGGCATCGGGCTGTTTGCCGCGCGTCGCCTCGCGCGCTCGATGGACGGAGAGCTCACCGTCGAGCCGCGTGATCCGTATGGGTCGCAGTTCGTGTTGCGACTGCGCTACGTCGGTGCCGCCCGCTGACGCACGACTGCGCTACGTCGGTGCCGCCCGCTGACGACAGGTCGACGTCGGCGCTCCAGCCCGGCAGTTCGCGGCGTCATGGCGCCCGGCCGATATGCCGAAGGCCCGCGAGCTGGTGAGCTCACGGGCCTTCGCACCGGATCGGTTTCGCGCCCCCGGCGAGCGCGAGGAGGTTGCTCGAGAGAGATGCACCCGCCGGAGCCAGCCGGCCATGGCAGCTCGATCAGCCGCGCTGGCGAGCTACCCGTGTGCCGGCTCTGACGACTAGGCCGGCTCCGCTTCCGCCACCGCCGCGGCAGCTGGCTCGCTGACGGCCGCGGCCGCGAACCCGCCGCTGCTGGTGCCCGCCCACGGCACGTAGGCCGTCTCGCCATGGACGGCGATGTCCAGGCCGGCTTCCTCGGAGGCCTCGTCCACGCGCAGGCCAAGCACCACGTCGATGACCTTGATGATGACGAAGGTCATCACGCTGGCGAAGACGACGGTGAAGGCGACGGCGACGACCTGGACGAGCAGCTGCTCGACGTTGCCCTCGATGAGACCGGAGACGCCGCCGATAGCCGCGACGGCGAAGATGCCGGTGCCGACCGCACCCCAGATGCCTCCGACGCCGTGCACGGCGAACACATCCAGCGAGTCGTCGATGGCCAGTCGCTCCCGCAGCAAGGTCACCGCGAAGCAAGCGGCGCCGGCGACAAGTCCCAGTGCCAGCGCGCCACCGACGGTGACGAAGCCGGCAGCCGGCGTGATCGCGACCAGGCCCGCCACCGCACCGGCAGCCGCGCCGACGACGCTGACCTTGCGACCCTTGAGGTAGGAGGCGCCGACCCAGGTCAGGGTACCGGCGGCGGCCGAGACGGTGGTGACCATGAGCGCCTGGGCGGCCAGGCCATCGGCCGCCAGCGCGGAGCCGGCATTGAAGCCGAACCAGCCGAACCACAGCAGGCCCGCGCCCAGCACGGTCATGGGCACATCGTGCGGCTCCACGTGGTGTCCAGCGACGCGGCGACCCATCACCAGTGCGACGACGAGAGCGGAGACGCCCGAGGCGATGTGGACGACGGTGCCGCCCGCGAAGTCAAGCGCGCCCAGCTGGGCCAGGATGCCGCCGCCCCACACCATGTGGGCCATGGGGGCGTAGACCAGGATCGACCAGGCGACGGTGAACACCACGAACGCAGCGAAGCGCTTGCGCTCGGCGAAGGCGCCGCTGATGAGCGCGGGAGTGATAGCCGCGAACATCATCTGGAAGGTGGCGAAGAGGACGAACGGAACGTCGCTACCCTCGGCGGGCTCCATGCCCACGCCGTTGAAGAAGATGTAGTCGAAGCCGCCGACGATGCCCAGGTCGCCGATCGACGAGCCGAACGCCAGGCTGAAACCGACGATGACCCACACCACGGTCACGATGGCCAGGCCGAAGAAGCTGTGCATGATCGTGGACAGCACGTTCTTGGCACGGACGAGCCCGCCGTAGAAGAGCGCAAGTCCCGGCAGCATCAGCATCACCAACGCTGTCGACATCAACAGCCAGGCGGTGTTGCCAGAATCGATCATCGGATGGGTTCCTCCTGCGACGGCAGTGTCTCTCTCGAACGCGACGGGCAGACGGCCCCGTCGCCGTGGATGTCGACGCTAGGGAGCACGCGAGGGGATGTCAGCGACGGAGTGGTCGGGAAGTGGTGGCTCGGTGGTAGACGTTCGGTAACGGCGGAGTGACGACGAGCGTGGCGCGGATCGTGTCGGCGAGGACCGCGTGGCCTACGCGTCGAGGCGGTAGCCCACTCCACGCACGGCGACCGGCACCGGTGCGCCGGCTGTCACGAGCTTCTCGCGCAGCCGCGCCAGGTGTGGCTTCAGCCAGAGCGGGTCAGGGTCCGGCACATCCGGCCAGCCCGTGGCCAGCAGCTCGTCATGTGGCACGACCTCGCCCAGCCGCTCTACCATCACGCGCAGCAGGCGAAACTCGGTGACCGTCGTCGGCAGAGGTGTGCCTTGCCAGCGGATCTCGTGCCGTCGCCGGTCAAGCTCGTAGCCGGAGGGATCGCCGCGGCCGCGCTCGCCGCGGCCGCCCGAGGCTCGCCGTGACACGGCACGGACGCGAGCCAGCAGCTCGTCGGCACGGAATGGCTTGCGCACGTAGTCATCGGCGCCCGAATCCAGCAGGTCGACCGTGGCGACGTGGTCGCGCTCGCCGGAGACGACGATGATGGGCACGTCGCTGACCTCGCGGATGCGCTTGCAGACGGTAGCGCCGTCCATGCCGGGCATGGCCAAGTCGAGCAGCACGAGATCGGGCTCATCGTGGCGGAAGCGGCGCAACGCCTCCTCGCCATCGTAGGCGGCGATGATGCGGTGGCCAGCCTGGCCCAGGAGCGCCCCAAGGGCGCCCACCATCGCCGGTTCGTCGTCGACCACCAGGATCTTCAGGGGTTCGCCCGTGCCGCCGGCCTCGAGATCGCCACCAATGACCGTCATCGTCCATGCTCCCTCTTCGGCACCGCCGTGCGCAGCGTATCGAACCGCTCCAGCCACCGTTCCAGCCGGGCCTCGTCAGCGAAGAGGACGAGGAGGGTGTTGTCTCCGGCAAGGGTGCCTTCCTGCTCGTTGAATGTCGACTCGTCGATGGCCTGGCCGATGGCATTGGCGACGCCGGCCTCCGACAGCAGCAGCAACGTCAGGCCCGAGCGGCCGATGCGGATAGGGTAGTCGGACAGGACGCGCCGCAATCGCTCATCGCTCGCGGCTGACGGGGCCGGCGAAAGGTCGCCCGGCCACGCGTAGACGGGGCCACCAGCATGGGCGACCTTGACCAGGCCGAGCTGGGCGATATCGCGGCTGACGGTGGCCTGCGTGACCCTCACGCCCCGCTCGGCGAGCTTGTCGACCAGGTCCTGCTGGCTGGCGATCGGCTGGCTTCCGACGAGGTCCCGCACGAGGCGCTGCCGCTCTCGCTTGCGCGCTCGGGACGGCGAGCGAGGCGACGCGAAGCGGGCAGCTGAGCCTCCTCGGTCCATCTAGCGAGTATACAGGAAGAGCGCATGACTATGCACGGTGGCGCTCGAGACTGACGAATAGGCGAGCATGTGATGAATACCATGAGTTTCGCGCTTGCACTTTTGCGGCGGGTCGTGCATCATCCCCGCGATGAAGCCGCACGCTGCTTGCATGGCGATGCCTGAGGCCCCGCCGGGATCGGTCGGGGTCTGACTCGCAGCGCGCCACGCGCTCCTCGACGTCAGGCCGGATCCCCGGGGCCGCGACCACGCGAAGGTCGCGGCCTTCGCGATTCCTGAGCACCCGAGGCCCACGTGCCACGCGCCGATCGAGAGGATCCCCTGATGAGCCAGACCGCATTCGATGCCCCCTTCGCCACCACTGCCCACCCCGTCTCCACCGTTACCACCGCCGCCGCCACCACTACGTCCAGGCTGAGCCACG
>DATHSE010000286.1:0-8165 GCA_035464455.1 Anaerolineae bacterium
CCTGGCCGACGCTCTGGGCGTGCGCCCGGAGCTGGATCGCTGCGTGGAATGCGCACGCACGCTGGAGGAGTCGGATCGCTTCCTCTGGGTGCCCGCGCTCGGCGGCGTGCTGTGCGGCGCTCACCCACCGCCACCGGCCGAATCCATCCATCTCCCGCTGGACGCGCTCAAGCTGCTCAGGGCCTATCGCCGTCTCGATGTCGAGGCGCTCGCGGCCCTGCGCTTGCCTGCGCAGGTCGAGGCCGAGGTGGAATCGGCCATGCGCCGCTACACCCGCCACGTGCTCGAGCGCGAGGCTCGCTCGCTCGACTTCGTTGACGAGGTGCGCCGTGAGCCTCGCACAGGGGGGTGACAGGCGCCAGCGAGTAGGTCATCATCGCCGCTTCCTGCAGGGCTCGCCGCTGGGGCTGGCCCCTGGTCGTCAACAGAGGAGGTGCGGTTCCGTGAGATCCTTCCGTCTCGGGATCGTCCTGGTCGGATCATTGCTGGTGTCGGTCGTGGCGGCTCCATCCGTGGCTGCGTTCAGCGAGCCGAAGGTCACCGGCACCACTGGCTTCTACACGGTCAACGACTACAACGGCACGCCGGGCGTAGCCTGTCGCTTCGCCGACCAGGCCGGCGAGAAGGAGGACCTGCTGAAGCGCATCCGCGTAGCGCAGAACTGGTCCCACGGGCCGTACGACCAGAAGAGCTGGGTCGGCTATCGCTACATCATCACGCGCAACACGCCGCCCTACGCCGACGGCAAGTTCACCGTCGTCTACCGCAGCCCGGTCGTCAAACAGCGAGCCAACCAGACCGACGTGGCGTTCTTCGGACCGTTCGCCTGGACGCCGCCTGCCGGCGTGGCGGCCCACTACCAGGTCCGGGTGGTGTTCACCTACTACGCACCCGGCAGCAAGACCAAGGTAGCCGGTCGGGTCGGCGGTGGCCTGGAGGTCTATCGTCACCGGCTGAATGCCGGTAGCACCTACGACCTTGGGTCGGAGGGTGATGCCGGCTGGTGCCGGCGCAACTACCACTTCGAGAACTAGCCCCGCCCAGCGTGGGTAGCGAGCCCGTGAGGGCTCCCGACCCAGCCCTGGGAATCGCGACCCCGATCGAAGGAGACCCGGCCGGCACCACCGGCCGGGTCTCCCGTTTCTGCCACAATCGGGACCCAGCATCGGCTCTGCCATCGCCGGTGCCGCCCACCAGGAGCCCCGAACCGTGACCGACCAACCCTCTAGCCCCGCGTCTACCGCCGACCAGCCCGATCCCGGTCCCGCCGTCGCCAGGCTGGACACCATCGTCTCGCTGGCCAAGCGTCGCGGGTTCGTCTATCCGTCGTCGGAGATCTACGGCGGCATCAACGCGGTGTGGGACTACGGCCCACTCGGTGTCGAGCTCAAGAACAACGTCAAGCGCGCGTGGTGGCGGTCGATGGTGCAGGAGCGCGATGACATCGTCGGCCTCGACGCCGGCATCCTCATGCACCCCGAGGTCTGGGTCACCTCCGGCCACGTGGGCTCGTTCTCCGACCCGCTGGTGGAATGTGACACCTGCCATCGGCGCTACCGGCTCGACGAGCTGCCGGGTGCGGAGGGCCTCTCGGCGTCCCAGCTGCAGGACGAGGCCATCGTGGAGAAGCTCGGCCTGGTGTGTCCGGTCGATGCGGGCCCACTCTCTGCGCCACGGCGCTTCAACCTCATGTTCAAGACGCACATGGGCCCGGTCGAGGACGAGGGCGCGGTCATCTACCTGCGCCCGGAGACGGCACAGGGCTCCTATGTCAACTTCAAGTCGGTGCAGCAGTCGAGCCGCAAGAAGGTGCCCTTCGGCATCGCCCAGATCGGCAAGTCCTTCCGCAACGAGATCAGCCCCGGCAACTTCGTCTTCCGCATGCGCGAGTTCGAGCAGATGGAGATGCAGTACTTCGTGCGCCCCGGCGACCCGGCAGCGGCCGCTTTCGAGGAGTGGCTGCCCGCTCGCAAGGCCTGGTACGAGCGCTACGGCGTCAGCCCCGGCAGACTGCGCTTCCGCGAGCACGCTGCCGATGAGCTGGCGCACTACGCCAAGAAGGCCATCGACGTGGAGTACCGCTTCCCCTTCGGCTGGAAGGAGCTCGAGGGCGTCCACAACCGCGGCGACTTCGACCTCGGCAGCCACGCCCGTGCGTCGGGCGAGAACCTCGAGTACTTCGATCCGGTCTCGGAGGAGCACTTCATCCCGTGGGTGGTGGAGACGGCCGCCGGCGCCGACCGTGCCGCCTTCACCTTCCTCATCGACGCCTATCGGGAAGAGGAGCTGGAGAACGGCTCGCGCGTCGTGCTCAAGCTGCATCCCGACCTGGCGCCCTACAAGGTGGCGGTGCTGCCGCTGCTGAAGAAGCGGCCCGAGATCGTGGAGCTGTGCCACCGC
This sequence comes from Anaerolineae bacterium, assembly GCA_035464455.1. GTDB lineage: Bacteria > Chloroflexota > Limnocylindria > Limnocylindrales > CSP1-4 > JAFMJV01. Next base: position 2,401 of record DATHSE010000286.1, read on the forward strand.
ATCAAGGCCGACCTGCAGCAGGACGTCATGACCGTCTACGACGACACGGCCGCCATCGGCAAGCTCTACCGCCGCCAGGACGAGATCGGCACACCCTGGTGCGTGACGGTGGACGTGGACTCGCTGGAGGACGGTGCCGTCACGGTGCGTGACCGTGACAGCATGAGTCAGGAGCGCGTGCCGTTCGAGAACGTCAGGCGCCTCATCCTCGATCGCATGCACGCCGCCCGAGGGGCGTAGCCCGCGCGGACCGACCGCTCGCCTGCGTCAGCCCCTGGCGTCGGCTCCTGCCTCGGCACCGTCAGCGCTCGCCTTCGCCCTCGCCGCTGAAGCGGGTAGCAGCGCGTCGACGGTGTCGAGGTAGCGCTCGATGGCGCGGGCAGCTCGCTTGCCGTCGCCCATGGCCAGGATGACGGTCGCCGCGCCGCGCACGATGTCGCCACCGGCGAAGATGCCGGGCACGCTGGTCATGCCGTTCTCGTCGACGACGAGATAGCCCCACTCGTTGATGCTGAGGTCGGGCTCGGACGAGGTCAGCATGGGATTGCTGCGCGTGCCGATGGCCACCACGACCATGTCGCAGTCGAGGACATACTCCGAACCCGCGATGGGTGTGGGTCGGCGACGTCCGGACGCATCGGCCTCGCCCAGCTGCATCATCTGGCATTCGATGCCCGTGACCCAGCCATCGTCGTTGCCGATGATGCGCGTGGGTGATGCCATCAGCTCGAAGCTGACGCCCTCTTCCTCGGCGTGACGGATCTCCTCGGCGCGTGCCGGTAGCTCGTCCTTTCCGCGACGGTACGCGATGGTGGCCTGCTTGGCGCCCATCCGACGTGCCGTGCGGACCGCGTCCATGGCCACGTTGCCGCCGCCGACGACGACGACCCGCTGGCCATGCAGCACGGGCGTGTCGGTGTCCTTCCGGAAGGCACCCATGAGATTGACGCGGGTGAGGTACTCGTTGGCCGAGTAGACGCCCTTCAGGTCCTCCCCGGGGATGCCCATGAACACCGGCAGGCCTGCTCCGACCGCGATGAAGACGGCGTCGAAGTTCTGGCGCAGCTCACGCAGCGTCCACGTCTTGCCCACGATGGCGTTGACCTCGATGGTCACGCCCAGGGCCTTCAGGCGGTCGACCTCCCGCTGCACGATGTCCTTCGGCAGGCGGAACTCGGGGATGCCGTAGATGAGCACGCCACCAGGTGCGTGGAACGCCTCGAAGACGGTGACCTTGTGGCCCGTCCTGGCCAGCTCACCGGCCGCCGTCAGGCCGGCCGGCCCGGAGCCCACGATGGCGACGCGGCGACCGGTGTCGGGATCGATCCTGGTGTCGAGCTCATCGAGGTGATCGAGGGCCCAGTCGGCGACGAAGCGCTCCAGCGCCCCCACCGCCACCGGCTCACCTTTCTTGGCGCGGATGCACAGACCTTCGCACTGCGTCTCCTGCGGGCACACACGCCCGGTGACGCAGGGGAGGGCGTTGTCGTCCAGCAGTGACTCCGCGGCCAGTTTCATCTCACCGGCGGCGAGGAGCTCGATGAACTTGGGGATGTTCACGCGAACAGGGCAACCGTCGATGCAGCGGGGATTGGCGCAATCGAGACAGCGCTCGGCCTCCTCCATGGCGAGCGCCTGCGAGTAGCCGAGGTTGACTTCGCGGAAGTCCATGGCGCGGATGACGGCCGAGCGGGCCGGCACGTCATGGCGCTCGATCTGCATCCGTTCCTTGGGGCTCAGGTCGGGACGCTCGGTCATCGCGCGGTGTCTCCTCCTGCAGCCTCGGCCAGGCTCTCGAGCAGGCAGCGACTACCCTCGAAGGCGCTCCGCTCGACATCGCGGTACATGGCCAGCCGATCGGCCAGCTGCTCGAAGTCGACGGTGTGGGCATCGAACTCCGGACCGTCCACGCAGGCGTAGACGGTCTTGTCGTTGACCTTCACACGGCAGCCACCGCACATGCCGGTACCGTCCACCATGATGGTGTTGAGCGAGACCGTGGTCGGGACCTCGAACTCCTTGGTCACCTTCGCGACCGCGCCCATCATGGGCACCGGGCCGACGGCATAGACGTGGTCGATGCCACCTTCCTCGAGCACGTCCCGCAGCTCGTCGGTCACGAAGCCGTGCCGACCGTAAGAGCCGTCATCGGTGCAGATGCGGACATCGCCGTAGCGGCGCAGCTCCTCCTCGAAGATGATCCACTCTCGGGCACGGCCACCGATGATGCTGGTGACCCTGACGCCATTGGCTGCAAGGCCCTGGGCCATGGGATGCACGACCGCGGTCCCCACCCCGCCGCCGACGCAGACGGCATGGCCGCTGTCGATCAGGTCGGTGGCCTCACCCAGCGGTCCGGCGACGTCCTGGATGGCATCACCCACCTGCAGCATGCAGAGGTCGCAGCTGGTCTTGCCCACGGCCTGGATGGTCAGCGTGATGGTGCCGGCCTCGGCATCGGCGTCGGCGATGGTCAGCGGCACACGCTCCGCACCCTCCCCGATGCGGACGATGACGAACTGTCCGGGCCGGCGCACCTGCGCGATACGGCTGGCTTCGACCTCGAGGCGGGTGACGTTGGGGGAGAGGACCTCCCGTTTCACGACTGGGTGCATCGGGCCTCTTCGTGTGCGGGTGTGGATGGAGCTCGCTCACATGCTGACGCATCCACGCTAGGAATGTGCACTATCGAGCGAACCTTTTAGCGGGGCCAAAGGTCACGCCTCGCATGACATCGGCGAGCGTCAGGTGGCGGGCTTCTTGTCCTTGGGCCAGTAGAGCTCCTTCTTGACGTGGAACTCCGGGTAGTCCGCGTCCAGCAGCACGCGCTCGACGTTGATGATCATCTCGGGATTGCCGCAGAGGTACACGACTGTGTCGTCGGGCCGCAGGCCCTCGTTCTCGCAGACGTCCCGCACCACGGCCTCGGCTCGTCCGATGTAGCCGGTCCAGCCCTTGTTGCGGGGATCATTCGGTCGCGAGATGGTGGGCACGTAGGTCATGGGGTAGGTGCCATCGCGCTCCCAGCCCTCGAGCAGGTCGCGGTAGCCCAGCTCGTCCTGGTAGCTGCAGCCGTGGAGCATGATCGTCCGTCGTGGCTTGCCCTCGGATAGCAGCTGCCGGCTCATGGCGATGAAGGGCGCGATGCCGGTACCGGTGGACACGAACAGGTGGGTGCGGTCGTCATCCGGCTCCAGCATGAACTTGCCCTTGGGGCCGATCATGCGCATCTGGTGATCCACCGGCAGGCGCCACAGCAGGGTCGTGAAGCGCAGGATGGGCACGAGGCGCACGTAGAACTCGTAGCCCTCCTCGCCGGTCGCCTCCGGTGCCGAGGCCACCGAGTACGGTCGCTGGTAGAGCTTGTCGTCGGCAAAGACGCCGATGGTCATGTACTGACCAGGCTCGAAATGGGCGGCATCGCCGTCTGGGCGGACCCAGAAACGGGCGAGGGAATCGGTATCGTCCTCGCGCTTCACCAGCGTGGCGTTGTACTTCTCCGCCTCCGGGATGATGACGCGCGGATCGTTGATGTCGTCGGTCATGCTCCGAAGTGTACCCAGCCCGTGCGCCGGCCGATCGCGCGACCAGGCGGAGCAGGCGCGCAGGCCCCGGCGTCGCCCCTCGCTCGCGGGCCGGAGCGACATCACCCCGCGCCGCCGTAGCGTGCGGCCACAGGGACTGGGCCACGGGGGGCCGGATGGCAGTAGCCGCACCGCGCCAGTGCCGTATCATGCAGTCGTCCAGATACCGACGCTGCGGCATTCGCATGCCCGCCAGCCCCACCCTGAGGTCACCTCGTCTATGTCTGCTTCGACCCGTCCCCAAGTCGCTGCCAAGCGATACGTCTACACCTTCGGCGCCGGAGCGGCCGAGGGCGATGGCACCATGCGCGACCTGCTCGGCGGCAAGGGTGCCGGCCTCGCCGAGATGACCAAGGCCGGTCTGCCCGTGCCCCCCGGCTTCACCATCACCACCGAAGCCTGCAACGACTACTTCGCGGCCGGTGAGACCTTGCCCGAGGGCTTGTGGGAGGACGTCAAGGCCGCCATCGCCCAGATCGAGGAAGAGACCGGCAAGGGCTTCGGCAACGTCGAGAACCCACTGCTGGTCAGCGTCCGCTCCGGCGCCAAGTTCTCCATGCCCGGCATGATGGACACCGTTCTCAACCTCGGCCTCAACGAGGAGACCCTGCAGGGCATCATCAAGCTCACCGCCAACGAGCGCTTCGGCTGGGACGCCTATCGCCGCTTCATCCAGCTCTTCGGCCGCATCGTCCTCGGTGTCGAGGGTGAGAAGCTCGACGCCGCGCTGGACTCGGTCAAGGAGCGCACGGGCGCCAAGAGCGACACCGACGTCGACGCCGCCGGCATGAAGGCGGTCTGTGGCCTGCTCACGGGCATCGTCGAGGAGGAGACCGGCAAGCCCTTCCCGCAGGACCCGTACCAGCAGCTGGACCTCGCCATCAAGGCCGTCTTCGCCAGCTGGTTCGGCAAGCGCGCTCGCGACTACCGGGACAACCAGAAGATCGCGCACGACCTGGGCACCGCGGTCAACGTCATGACCATGGTCTTCGGCAACATGGGCCAGGACTCCGGCACCGGCGTGGCCTTCTCGCGCAACCCCAGCACCGGTGAGAACGTGCTCTTCGGTGAGTACCTCACCAACGCCCAGGGCGAGGACGTCGTGGCCGGCATCCGCACGCCGTCGCCGATCGCCCACCTCGCGGAGCAGATGCCCGAGGCGCATGCCGAGTTCCAGGCCATCGCCGACCGGCTCGAGCACCACTACCGCGACATGCAGGACATGGAGTTCACCATCGAGCGCGGCAAGCTCTACATGCTCCAGACCCGCAACGGCAAGCGCACCGCCGCCGCAGCCGTGAAGATCGCCGCCGACCTGGTCCAGGACGGCATCATCACCAAGGAAGAGGCTCTCGGCCGCATCGAGCCGACCATGGTCGACCAGCTGCTGCGTGACCAGTACGACCCTGAGGCGCTCAAGGGGGCGACGCGCATCGCCAAGGGCCTCAACGCCTCGCCCGGCGCGGCCGTGGGTCGGGCGGTCTTCTCCGCCGACCATGCTGTCGAGTGGGTCGATCGCGGCGAGACGGTCGTGCTCGTCCGCATCGAGACCAGCCCGGATGACTTCCACGGCATGGCCGTGGCACAGGGCATCCTGACCGCCCGCGGTGGTGCCACCAGCCACGCCGCGGTGGTGGCTCGCCAGATCGGCAAGCCCTGCGTGGCAGGCTGCGCCGAGCTGGTCGTGAACTACGCCACCAGGACCGCCCGCAGCGTCGATTCCGGCGTCACCTTCAACGAGGGCGACTGGATCAGCCTCGACGGCAGCACCGGCGAGGTCTTCCTGGGCGCGCTGGGCACCGTCTCGGCCGACTACGACGAGCAGGACGACCTGAAGACCGTCCTCGGCTGGGCCGACGAGGTCCGCCGCCTGGGCGTGTGGACCAATGCCGACAAGCCCGAAGAGGCGGAGCGTGCGCGCAGCTACGGCGCCGAGGGCATCGGCCTGTGCCGCACCGAGCACATGTTCCGCGAGGGTGAGCGACTCGACATCGTCCGCGGCGCCATCCTCGTCTCCGGCGCGGCCATGCGCGCCCGCGCCAAGCTGGAGTCGGGTGAGGCCATCGAGGCCGACGAGCAGGCAGCCATCGACAAGTTCGAGACCGCCATGCACCAGCTCGAGGAGCTGCAGCAGGGCGACTTCGAGGGCATCTTCGAGGCCATGAAGGGCCTGCCCGTGGT
>DATHSE010000287.1:0-4131 GCA_035464455.1 Anaerolineae bacterium
CGGTCGGTGCGCATGTTGAGGAAGGGGCTCATGAACTCCGAGAGCAGGTAGCCGTGCGCCGCGTGCAGCTCGACCGCGTCGAAGCCGGCCTGCTTCACCCGCCAGGCGGCCTCGCTGAAGAGCTCGACCAGCTCCAGGATCTCGGCGATGGAGGCCTCGCGGATCTGCTTGCCCTTCTCCTCCGCGTTCTCGTAGACGATCTCGTGACCGGCTGACCAGGGCAGCTTCAGGACACGGTCGGTGGCGCCGAGGGTGTTGAAGCGTGGGATGGCGCTCTGCCGGCCCGGATGCTGCAGCTGTACCGCGCACTTGGCCCCGTAGCGGTGCATCCCTTCGGCCAGCCGGGCCAGCCCCGGGATGTAGTTGTCGCCATCGGCCACCAGGCAGGTGACGGTGGGTCGGCCGCTGGCCATGTGTGGCGTCGTCGCGCCCACGATGACGAAGCCGGTGCCGCCGCGGGCGATGGCGGTGTGATGGTGGATGTCACGCTCGCTGACCTCGCCGTCGGCGTGGGACGAGCTGATGTCCGTGGGCACGTGGACGATGCGGTTGGGCAGCTCCAACCCGCCCAGCTGGAGCGGGCTGAACAGGTGCGGAAAGGCCATGAGCCGGACCTCCAGGTGGCACTCGCGGATGGATGGCTCGATGCTGGTCCGACCTGGCTGGCGCGACAATGCCAGAGCGGGTCGATGAAGTGGCAGAAACGGCTGCCCGATCCGGTCGGCGTCCCCACACCACGCCAAGTGGCCCTATCCGATGCGGCTGCCGTGCCGGAACCTCACGGCCATGGGTGTACACGTCTGGCAGCAGCAGCTCGATCCGGGGTTCCCGCTGGCGGTGATCGAGTACGTGGCCCAGGGTGACGGCGATCCGATGCATTGGCACGACCACCTGGAGATCGCGCACGTCCTCGACGGCCGCGGTGACTTCCGCTTCGGCCGACGCGCCCTCGCTGCCGAGGCCGGGGACGTCTTCTTCATCGACAACTCGCAGCCGCACGTGGCGGTCACGGCACCGGATGGCAGGCTCCGTCTGCTGCTGGTCTTGTTCCGGCCCGAGCTCATCGCCGGCCCCGGCTGCCGCGAGCTGGACCTGGGTTACCTGGCCCCATTCCGGGTGGATGAGAGTGCAGCCTCGGCGCGACTCCCAGCGGGCACGGAGCCGGCCGCCGAGGTCGCGATCGTCCTGCGCGAGCTGCAGGTCATCTGGCAGCGCCGCGATCCGGCCGAGCGCCAGCTCGCCGACGCCACCTTGCGTCGAGCGCTGGCGCTGGTCAACCGCGGGCGGCAAGGGGGCCAGCCGCCCGCTCGGGCGCGCGCGTCCGGGGACCGGCGAGAGCAGATTCGCCCAGTGCTGGCCTACGTCGACCGGCATCGCGGCGAGAACGTCACCCTCGCCGAGGTGGCCGAGCTCATCCATGTGAGCCCGTCGCGGGTTCGGCACGTCTTCAAGGACGTGACCGGGGTCGGCTTCAAGGAGTACGTCACACAGGTCCGGGTCGCCGAGGCCAAGCGGCTCTTGCTCTCCACCGAGCTCTCCGTCGCCGAGACGGCTCGTGCGGTCAGCTACACCAACCTGCACCAGTTCTACAAGGTCTTCCAGCGTACCTGCTCGATGTCGCCGGCCGAGTACCGGCGCTACTACATGCGCACGGACCGGACGGGTGCCGCAGCGGGCAGGCCTGCGGCCCGGCGGGCGGCAGTGAGGCTGGAGCGGTCGCCGCAGGGCCCGCAGGCGGGTGAGGACACGTCCTCGCCGACACGTGGCGGCCGTTCGCGACCAACGGCCCATCCGATGCTGCCCGACGGCGCTGGCGGACCGCTCGCCCGTGGTGTGCGATGAGACCGGTTCGGTGTCCCCGCTGAAGGAGGAGCACGATGAACACGACGGTCTCGAAGGGCCCGATGAAGCGCCTGCTGCGATGGCTTGACGACAAGCGTGTCGACCACGAGATCCACGAGCACCCTCGCTCCCTGACCGCCTTGGCCACGGCGCGTGCCGAGGGCGTCGATCCCAAGACCTTCGGGAAGGTGATCTGGGTACGGACGGACGAGGGCAAGGACGCGCTCGTCGTCATCGACGCCGAGGACCACCTCGACCTGCGCAAGGCGCGTGAGGTGCTCAAGTCGAGCAAGGTGACCCTGGTCGAGGAGGAGGAGATCGAGGCGCTGGCGCCGGACTGTGACGCCGGCGCGATGCCGGCCGTGGGGGACCTCTTCGGGATCCCCACCTACGCAGATACCGCCATCGCCAACCAGCCCGAGCTCAGCTTCAATGCCGGCAGCCATGCGCATGCCGTGCGTGTCGACCGTGCGGCGTGGGAGCAGGCGCTGGGGGTGATCTACGCCGACCTCGTGGCCGACGCCTGGCGCGGCACCCCGCACTACCAGCCCTGACGCACGCCCAGCCAGGGGCCAGCCGGCGCCCGTCGTCGGCGGGAGCCTGCGCCACGCAGCAGGAGGAAGGCACATGCGGATCCTCGTAGCCACGGACGGCTCAGCGCGGGCCGAGGTCGCCATCGACCTCGTCGCCTCGATCGACTGGCCATCACCCTCCACCATCCACGTGGTAGAGGCGGTCTCATCCGGACTGGCCGTCTTCGGCGGCCCATGGCCGCCGGTCCCGCCGGTCGACACCTCCGCCTTCGACGACGCCATCCGCGCGGAGGCGCAGACACACCTCGATGCTGCTGCCCAGCGGCTCGCCGCCAGCGACCGCACCATCGAGGCCTCCATCGCCAGCGGTCGTGCCGCGGACGTCATCACCAGCATCGCCGCCGACCGGGAGGCCGACCTCATCGTGGTCGGCAGCCGCGGGCACGGCACCCTCGAGTCGATGCTCCTGGGTTCCGTCTCGGCGGAGGTCGTGGACCGCGCGCACGTGCCGGTCCTCGTGGCCCGCGCTCGCGCCATCGGCCGGGTCATCTTCGCCTGGGATGGCTCGGATGGGGCCGGGCAGGCGGCTGCACTGCTGACCGCATGGGGCATCTTCAGGGCCTCGGAGATCCGCGTCGTCAGTGTGGCGGACGCGGCGGCTCCGTGGTGGGTGGACGCGGGCATGGTGGGGGAGGAGGCTGCCGCCGAGGCCTATGCGCGAGCGGCCGAGCCGTCACGCCAGCAGCACGCGCAGATGGCGCAGGAGATGGTGGACCGGCTCGCCGAGTCGGGCTTGCGCGCCGAACCCGAATGCCGCGATGGTGACCCTGCCGAGCAGATCCTGCAGGCGGCGGAGGCGGCTGCCGCGGATCTCGTGGTGGTGGGCACCCACGGACGGACTGGCCTGAGCCGCCTGCTCATGGGGAGCGTGGCCCGCAACGTGCTCAACCATGCTCCCTGCTCGGTGCTGGTGGTGCGTGCACACGCGGCCGAGGAAGCGCTCGGCTAGCGAGGCCGTGCGCCTGCCTGCAAGCGGCATCGGCGGTACCCTGACCGCGTCGTGACCACTCGCATCCTCGCGCGCCACCTCGCCACGCTCATCCTCAGCGCCTGTCTGCTGGCCGCGCTCGGCGCTGCCGCCGCGGCGCAGTCGGCCATGCCCGCGCCGCCGGTCAGCCCCGCGCCATCGGCCAGCCCCGAGCCACTGGCTGACGCCACGCCGGCGCCCCACCCGCTCAGCGGAAGCTGGGACGTCGTGGCCTTCGACGCCTGGGGCGAAGGCCTCGTCCAGCCCCGGGCGGGCGCCAGCTGGACGGCCGTCTTCCTGACGGACGGACGGCTGGAGGGCAGCACCGGCTGCGGCACCTACCTGGGTGGCTACACCATCGGCGGCGAGCGCCTCGGCATGGGCATCATCAGCAAAGGCCCCGATCCCTGTGACGTGCAGACGACCGAGGAGGCGGTGGAGTACTCGGTGGCGCTGGAGGCGGTCGCCAGCTGGCGGCCGGCGGCGGACGGGGCGGACGGGGCGGACGGGGCGGAGCTGCTCGATGAGGCCGGCGCCGTGCGCGTGGTGCTGGCGCGTTCCGGGGACGCGGACGTATCCGGGGATTGGACCGTCACGCGCTACGCGCGCGCCAACGGCGAGCCCGCCGAGCCACTCGCCGACCAGCCCATCTTCGTCACTTTCGGCGAGGACGGCAGCCTGGGGGGCAGCAGCGGCTGTCGGCTGCTTGATGGGCTCTATACCAGCCAG
>DATHSE010000288.1:0-1805 GCA_035464455.1 Anaerolineae bacterium
TGGTCGAGGTTCCCAACGTCTGTCCCAACCCCAACGTCCGGCTGTACGCCAAGCTCGAGTTCATGAACCCCACGGGGTCGGTCAAGGACCGCGTGGCCAAGTACCTGATCGAGGATCTCGAGGCCTCCGGCCGACTGCAGCCGGACTCCATCATCATCGAGCCCACCAGCGGCAACACCGGCATCGGCCTGGCCATGATCGCCCGTCGCAAGGGCTACCGCGTGGCGGTGGTGGTGCCCGACAACGTCACCATGGAGCGGCGCCAGCTGCTGTCCCTGTTCGGGGCGGAGGTCATCGACTCCCCGGGCCACCTGGGCTCCAACGGCGCTGTGGCCATGGCCAAGCACCTGGTGCAGAAGGACCCGCGGTTCGTGATGCCGTACCAGTACGGCAACCCGGCCAATCCACGGGCCCACGAGGAGACCACGGCCGAGGAGATCATCGCCGACTGCCCCGAGGTGGACGCGTTCGTCGCGGGACTGGGCACAGGCGGCACGCTCATGGGCGTGGGCCGGCGGCTGCGGCGACACAATCCCGCCGTGCGCATCTACGCGGCCGAGCCGCTGCCCGGTGAGAAGGTGCAGGGCCTGCGCTCGCTCGACGAGGGCTTCATCCCAGAGATCTTCGACCCCACCGTCATCGACGGCAAGTTCCTGGTCTCCAACACCGACGCCATCGAGGCGCTGCGCGAGCTCACCGACAAGGAGGGCATCTTCGCCGGCGTCTCCTGTGGCGCGGTGATGGTGGCGGCCAAGCAGCTGGCGCGCGAGATGGAGCGCGGCACCATCGTGGCGTTGTTGGCCGACGGCGGCTGGAAGTACCTCAGCGAGGACATCTGGACGCGCGACCTCGAGAGCGACGAGGACGAGATCGACAGCCTCAACCTGTGGTGAGCGACGAGCGGACACCGGACCGGGCTCCGCGGGTGCTGTCCTCCTCCGATGAGCCGGCCGTCGCAGGCGACGGGGAGGTGGTGCCGGGCGTGGATGCCTGGCAGCGGGCGGCCGACAGCGGCGCGTCTGCCCCCGGGCGCGGCGGTCGTGCGCCGTGGGTCCCGGCATCGGCAGCGCTGTCGCCGGCCATCCGCGACGAGCTCATCGATTGGCTGCGCGGGGCGCTGCCCAACGAGGGCTGCGGCCTGCTCGTGTCCGACCGCACGCCTGAGAACGGCGGCGTGCCCAGCCGTTTCGTGGGCATGCGCAACGCGGCTGCCTCGCCCTATCGCTACCTCATGGACAGCGAGGAGCTGCTGCGCGTGATGCTGGAGATCGACGACGCCGACGAGGTGGTCTGGGGCATCGTGCACTCGCACGTCGCCTCGCCCCCGTATCCGTCGCCGACCGATGTCGGCCTGGCTGCCTACCCCGACGCGGTCTACCTGCTGGTCTCCTTCGCAGCCGAGCCGCCGGAGGTGCGGGCCTGGACCATCGTGGCCGGCTCGGTCAACGAGGTCGTGCTGGAGCGGACGTAGCCCGCGACGGTCTCGCATGCTGCGATAACGGCCCGGCGACCGCCCGCCCGCGTCGTACACTCCCGTTCCAACATGCTAGGGGAGAGCACCTATGAGTCAGCTCCTGGTCATCACCTTCGGCGCGAGAGAGACGGCCGGCCAGGCAGCGGAACGCCTCCGAAGCCTCAGTAAGTCGCACGTCGCCTCGATCAATGACATGGCGGTGGTGGAGAAGGATGCCGAGGGCAAGGTCCACGTGCATCACGGCATCGACACCAGCACCGCTGGTGGCGCGATCGTGGGAGGGATACTCGGCTTGATGCTGGCCGTGGTCTTCTTCCCCATCGCGGGCCTG
>DATHSE010000289.1:0-2835 GCA_035464455.1 Anaerolineae bacterium
AAGTCGGTGAACTCGAGCAAGTTGCGCAGGGTGATGGGCTTGTCCGCGCTGTGGTCGATGAGCCGCTGGTACTCGCGGTACAGCTCCCAGTCGTTGGTCCGAGCCGCCTGCTGCAGCTTGGCGATGGTGTCCGGGTTGTGCAGGTGCCGCTCGCCCCGCAGGCGCCACTGGTACTGGCCGCCCAGCTCGAGGTCCGTGTCGTCGTCGGCCTCCACGTAGGCCGCCTCGTGGCGCATCAGCACCTCGCGCTCGATGGTCGCCAGGTCGATGCCGCCGATACGCGAGACGGTGCCGGGGAAGAACTCCTCGATGACCTCGTCGGACAGGCCCACGGCTTCGAAGATCTCGGCGCCGATGTACGAGGACATGGTGCTGATGCCCATCTTGGACATGGTCTTGAGCAGGCCCTTGCCGACGGCCTTGAGGTAGCGCTCGCGCGCTTCGTCGGCGAGCATGTCTTCCGGCAGCAGCTGCCGACGGCGCATGTCCTCGATGGTCTCGAAGGCGACGTAGGGATTGACGGCGGAGGCGCCAAAGCCGAGCAGCGTGGCGAAGTGATGCACCTCGCGCGCCTCACCCGTCTCGACGATGAGGCCGCAGCGGGAGCGCAGGCCGCGCCGGATGAGGTAGTGGTGCACGGCCGAGACGGCCAGCAGCGCCGGGATGGCGGCGTGGTCCGAGTCGACCGTGCGGTCGGTGAGGATGATGACCTCGTAGCCGTCGAGCACGTACTCCTCGGCCTCGCGGCAGAGCCGGTCCAGCGCACGCCGCATACGGCCCGGCTGGGCCGAGAAGCTGATGGAGATGGTCTTGGCCTGGAAGTGCTGGCGGTCGACCCAGCGCAGCCGCTCGAGGTCCTCGTTGGTGAGCACCGGCTGCGGCAGCTCGATCATGCGCGCGTGCTCGGGGCCACCCTCGAGCAGGTTGCCCTCGGCACCCACGAAGGAGACCAGGCTCATCACCATCTCCTCGCGGATCGAGTCGATGGGCGGATTGGTGACCTGCGCGAAGAGCTGCTGGAAGTAGTCGAAGAGGTTGCGCGACTTGTCCGAGAGCACGGCCACGGGCGTGTCGGTGCCCATGGAGCCCACGGGCTCCTGGGCATCGTTGACCATGGGCGCCATCAGGATGCGCAGGTCCTCCAGCGTGTAGCCGAAGACCTTCTGCTTGGTGAGCACGCTGCGCGCCGGTGGCTGCAGCACCTGGCGCGGGGGCTCCAGCTCGCCCAGCTGGATCTTGTTCTCCTCCAGCCACTGCGCGTAGGGGTGCTCGCCGCAGATGCGGGCCTTGATCTCCTCGTCGGGGATGATGCGGCCTTCCTCGAGCGAGGCCACGAACATCTTGCCCGGCTGCAGCCGGCCCTTCTGCACTACCTTCTCCGGCGGCACATCGAGCACGCCCGCCTCCGAGGCCATGATGAGCAGGTTGTCATCGGTGAGCATGTAGCGCGATGGCCGCAGGCCGTTGCGGTCGAGCGTGGCGCCGATGAGCGTGCCGTCGGTGAAGGCGATGGAGGCCGGGCCATCCCAGGGCTCGATGATGCCACCGTGGTACTCGTAGAAGGCCCTGCGCTCGGCCGAGATCTCAGGGTCCTTCTCCCACGCCTCGGGGATGAGCATCATCATCACGTGCGGCAGGCTGCGGCCGCCCAGCATGAGCAGCTCGACCACGTTGTCGAGGACGCCCGAGTCGGAGCTGCCGGCCTGCGCGATGGGACGCATCTTGGAGATCTCGTCGGGGCTGAAGAGCTCCGACTGCAGCAGCGCCTCGCGCGAGGTCATCCAGTTGGTGTTGCCGCGGATGGTGTTGATCTCGCCGTTGTGGGCCAGCGTGCGGAAGGGGTGCGCCAGCGGCCACGTCGGCAGCGTGTTGGTGGAGAAGCGGCTGTGGATCAGCGCCAGCGCCGATTCGAAGGCATCGTCGAGCAGCTCGGGGTAGTAGGCCGGCACCTGCGCCGGCGTGAGCATGCCCTTGTAGACGATGGTCCGCGACGAGAACGAGCAGATGTAGAAGTCCTCGGCGGTCTTGACCGACTCCCGCACCATGCGCGTGCCGTACTTGCGCGCGACCATGAGGCGGCGCTCGAAGTCATCCTGCGTGTGGCAGCCGACCGGCCGGCGCACGATCATCTGCATCACGATGGGCTCAGCCGACACGGCCGAGGCACCGAGCGTGGAGTCGTCGGTGGGCACCTCGCGCCAGCCCAGCAGCTCGATGCCCAGCTCGTCGAGGACGCGCTTCAGCACCAGCTTCACCGCGTCATGGCGGTGACGCTCCTGCTGGAAGAAGCACTGCGCCACCGCGTACTCGCCCGGCTCCGGCAAGGGGATGCCCAGCGTGGTGCACTCGCGCAGCAGGAACGCGTGCGGCAGCTGCACCAGGATGCCGGCGCCGTCGCCGGTATCGGGCTCGGCGCCGCGCGCCCCGCGGTGGTCGAGGTTGCGCAGGATCTGGATGCCCTTCTCGACGAGGCCGTGCGTGGTGATGTTGTTGAGGTCCGCCACGAAGCCGACACCGCATGCGTCATGCTCGAAGCGTGGGTCGTAGAGTCCCTTCTTCGGCTGTGTCTGGAGCATGGCGCGCATCCTTCGATGGGTGTGCTCGCCCAGGGTCTACGGAAGGAGGGGGCCCGAGCATCCCGGGGTCCCCGACCGCCTCCCCGGGGCTCGTGGGTGGAACGCAAACGATAGGGAACGCGGGCCGACCGGTCAAACCCCCAGATCCGGGCCCCAGCCGACCGCGGATGCGGCAGCGATGACGGTGCCAGAGCGAGGCCCCGACGACGACCGGCGGGGCCCGGGCTACGGCCGGCTGAAGCGACCCATCAGGCTGGCC
>DATHSE010000290.1:0-4967 GCA_035464455.1 Anaerolineae bacterium
CGTCTCCGTGCGCGCGCGACAGCACACGGTCCTGCAGGCTCGCGCCGTCCCGCAGGAAGTAGAACGCGAGCAGGACGCTCAGGAGCACGATGGTGCCGAGCGCGGCCAGGCTGGAGGACCAGCTGCGGATCATCTCGACGGTGCCGCTCACGCCGGCAGCCAGCGCATCCTGGCCGATCTGGAGGTGTCCATCCGCGGAGTCGTTGACCGACGCCGCCCCGGCAAGCACGGTCTCGCCAAGTGCCACAGCCTGGTCCACGAGCGAGACCAGCGCGAGGGCGAGGATGGCGACGATGGCGAGCGTGGTGCCGCCCACGGCCAAGGCAGAGGCCGTTCCCCGCGATCGACCTCGCCGCACGAGCGCCTCCACCGATGGATGCAGCGTCGCGGCGAGGATCAGGGCCATGATGATGGGGATGACCACCATCGGGACCGTGGTAAGGGTGCCGACGAGCACCGCCACCAGCGCGATGGCGAGGAGTAGGCGCCAGCTCCACTGCGCCGCCCGATCGAACCAGGCCGGAACGAGCTCGGGCAGCCTGGGTGCTGGGTCCGGCTCCATGATCGCCTTCGCCGCTTGTGCCACGGTGAGGATGACCGCGGTCACCGGGACCGCGGCGAAGAGGCCTACCAGCCCGCCCAGCTCGAAGCCGGCCGGCAGCACGAGGAGGACGAGTGCCGGATGCATGTGCACCGTGCGCTCGTACACGAGTGGTCGGACGAAGTAGCTCACGGCGCCGCCGCGGATGGTCAGCAGCACGAGCACCGTGATGGCGGCCCCTGTGCCCACAGCCCCGTACGTGACCAACAGGATGAGGATGGTGGTGGCGATGCCGCCGAAGTAGGGGATGTATGTCGCCACGAAGGACAGCACCGCCAGCGGCAGTGCCAGCGGGACGCCCAGCAGCAGCATGACGGCGTAGTTGGTGACGGCGATGATGCCCGCCAGCACGGTGGTGCCCCGCAGGTAGCCGCCTACACGCCAGAGGGCAGCGTCGCCGGCGGAGGTGATCCGTTCGCGCTTCTCATCGCCGAGCCCCTGGAAGAGCCAGAGCCAGGCCTTGTCGCCATCACGCAGGAAGAAGAAGACGAGGAACGCGGCCAGCAGCAGGATGGTCGCGGTGCTGGCCGCGGAACCCATGATCTCCGAGATGGCCTCGCCGCCCACGCTCTCCGCGGCGGCCACGACGTCTGCCGCCAGCCGAGCCACCCACTCGGGAAGCTGCAGGTCCGCCACGCCGGTCGCGAGCTTCTGCTGTCCCGCCGACAGGCGCGCAAGCAGGTCGGCGACGTAGGGCAGGAAGGCCAGCGCGAGCAACAGCGCGATCGCGCCGATCACGACGATCGCCAAGGCCCACACGATGCCGGCAGCAGCGTTCCGCGATCGTCCCGCGTCCCGAAGTCGGAGCACATACGGCGCGAAGACGGCTGACACGACGATGGCCACCGCGATGGAGGCGGTGACCGTCCACACGAGCTGACCGAGATACCACGCGACCACGGCGAATGCGACGACGACCACGATGCGCCAGCTCAGCGCAGCCACGTTCTCGAGCCAGCTGGGCACAGGCGTGAGCGTGCCGCCGGCCGGGGCGGTCAGGCTCTCACCCTCGGTCGGGGCACTGCCATGGTCCGCGGGTCGCTCAGCCATGTCGCGGTCTCCCTCGCTCGCTGTCTGCGCAGAGGGTACCTTCCCCTCCTCCGGTGAATAGGACAGGCGAGGGGTCCCGGCTCAGGCCGGGACCCAATCGAAGGTATCGGGGTGTGGCCCCAGGCGTCCGGCCTCGCCCTGCTGCAGAGCCGAGAGCTGTGCGACGTCCGCGGGCTCGAGCTCGAAGCCGAAGACATCGATGTTCTCGCGCATCCGCGCCGATGACAGGGTCTTGGGGAAGACGACGTCACCACGCTGGATGTGCCAGCGCAGAACGACCTGGGATGGGGTCCGCTGCACCCGACCGGCGATCTCGACCACCACCGGATCGCCCAGCGCCTTGCCCTGCGCAAGCGGCGACCAGGCCTGGGTGACGATGCCGTGATCGTGCCCGTACGCTCGGAGCTCGTCGTTGGGGAAGTAGGGATGGGCCTCGATCTGGTTCACGGCCGGCACGGTCTCTGCGATGGCCGCCAGTCGCTCGAGATGCGTGACCTGGAAGTTGGACACCCCGATGGAGCGAGCGCGGCCGTCGTGGCGGAAGCCCTCGAGGGTCTGCCAGGTCGAGGCGAAGTCGCCGTCGAATAGGGTAGGCAGCGGCCAGTGGATGAGGAACAGATCGAGGTAGTGGGATCCGAGATCGGCGAGCGTGGCGTCGAAGGCGCGGCGCGCGTCGTCCGGCCGGTGCCAGGCATTGCTCAGCTTGCTCGTAACGAAGATCTCGCCGCGGGCCAGGCCGGACGATCGTATGGCCTCCCCGACGCCCCGCTCATTGCCATACATCTGGGCGGTATCGATGTGCCGGTAACCAGCCGCCAGGGCGGCTCCCACGACATCGGCAGTGTCATCCGGTGGCACCTGGTAGACGCCGAACCCGAGTTGCGGGATCGAGCCTCCGTCGTTCAGCGACAGGTTCGGGATCGCGTTCATGGTCAGCACCCCACAGGACGGCGGTCCCACGCGGCTTCGTCGGGTATCGCCGGCCACAGGATGGCAGCATTGGGGTGCACCTGCCCTCCCACTTCCGCATGAAGTTCGACCCCCGGGTGTCCCCGGGGGTCGTCCTCGTTGCCGCAGGGAGGTGGGCCGCTAGCCCTCCACGCCCTGCTTTCGGAAGTGGCGCTTGCCCACGAACATGGCCAGCAAGACGAGCAGGTACGTGCCAAGCACGAGCAAGCTCCCGCCCAGGGATGCCTCCTCGCCCCTGATGGCCTCGTCGATACCGACATCGAGCGCCTCGAAGCCGGCCGCGACGGTGATGATGCCAAGGCCGACCAGCACGCCCAGCAGGCCCAGGACGATGCCGAAGGCCCGGCCCCAGCTGCGATGGCCGAAGATGCCGATGGCGCCGACGACGTGGATGAGCCCGAGGATGAGAGCGATGCCGCCAACGGCGACGATCTGCTCGTCAGCCCGCTGGGCAAGGTCCATGACCTCGGCGCTCAGCTGGGCATCACCGATGAGGCTGGTGACGCTCCTGACCCACACGACGAGGGCCCCCAGGACGACCCAGACGATGCCCCAGGTGAGCATCACCCAGGCTGCCAGCACGGCGAGGAACGATCGACCGTACCCCGCCCCGCTCTGGACCCATGCCTCCTGGCCGGGCCACGGCTCCTGGCCAGGCTGAGCATAGGCATACGGTTGGCCCGGCTGTGGCGGATAGCCCGGCTGCGGGTACTGCTGGCCGTAGGCTGCCGGGTCGTAGTAGCCCGGCTGCTGGCCGTAGGCCGCCGGGTCGTAGTACTGCGGCTGCTGATACGGCTGCTGCGGCTGCTGGTAGCCCTGCTGTGGGTACTGCTGCTGGCCGTAGGCTGCCGGGTCGTAGTACTGCGGCTGCTGGTACTGCTGCTGGCCGTAGGCTGCCGGATCGTAGGAGCCGGGCTGCTGGGGCTGCTGCTGGTACTGCGGCTGCTGGTACTGCTGTTGGGCG
Organism: Anaerolineae bacterium; assembly: GCA_035464455.1. Taxonomy (GTDB): domain Bacteria; phylum Chloroflexota; class Limnocylindria; order Limnocylindrales; family CSP1-4; genus JAFMJV01. The sequence goes on from DATHSE010000290.1 coordinate 3,585, forward strand.
TACTGCTGCTGTTGCTGCGCGTACTGCTGCTGCGCGTCAGCCGCCGGCTGCTCGCTGTAGGTCGCGGACTGCGGTTGTGGAGCCGCGTACGCCTGTGTGTCCGCCGCCGGCGGTGGGGCCGGCTGCTGCTGATACGAGGTCTCCGCCGACCAGGTAGCGTACTCGCCCCCAACGCCTGGGCTGCTGGCGGCAGCGCCCTGCGGTTGCTCCTGTCCCGGCGCCTGGTTCCAGGCTGATGTCTCGCCGCCACCGGGATCCGCCGGTAGCTGCGCGCCGGACGCGTCCTCGCGCGGATTGTTCTGGTCCATGAGCTCCTCCCTGAATAGGCACGCGCAAGTGTAACCGGCTCACCACCATCGGCGAATAGTCGGAACCTCACCCATCCGCAAAGATGTCACGCAATTCGAATGGTGCAGTCACCTCCAGCTGGTCGTAGCGGCAGTCCGTGACAGGCTTGTCGGGCCGCCAGCGCCGGAACGTGGTGGCGTGCCGAAAGCGATCGCCCTGCAGGTGGTCGTAGGCGACCTCGGCGACGCGCGCGATACGCAGCGGCTGCCAGGACAGGTCCTTGCCGCGGTTCCAGCGCGAAGTGGCGCCGGGCATGCGCTGGCCGCGCTCCTCCTCTGCGGCTGACGATGCTGCCCAGTCGCGCCATGGGTGACCGTCGAGCGCTCCATCGCGGAGCGGCGCCAGCTCGCGCGCCAGCTCGGCTCGCCGGTCCCAGCCGAACGAGGAGGTGACCCCGACGTGGTGCAGTGTGTCCTCGGCATCGTACAGGCCGAGGATCAGCGAGCCCACGTGCGTGCCCTGGCCGTTCTTGTGCCAGCGGAAGCCGGCGACCACGCAGTCGGCCGTGCGCACGTGCTTGATCTTGAGCATCCGACGCTGGCCGGGCAGGTAGGGTGCCACGCTGTCCTTGGCGATGACGCCGTCGAGCCCAGCGCCCTCGAAGCGCGCGAACCAGTCGGCTGCCTGCGCCCGGTCTCGTGTCATCGGCGTCAGGTGGACCGGCGGCTGGGCTCCGACCAGCGCCTGCTCCAGGCGCAGCCGGCGTTCGACCTGTGGTGTCTCCAGCATGGGCTGGTCGTCGCTGGCCAGCAGGTCCCAGGCTACGAACGACGCAGGCGTCGCGGCCGCCAGCGTGGCCACGCGCGATGCCGCAGGGTGGATCCGCAGCAGCAGTGCATCGAAATCGAGCGCCCCGTCGCGAGCGATCACGACCTCGCCGTCCGTCACGCAGCGACGGGGCAGGTTGGCCCGCAGCGGCTCGGCCAGCTCGGGGAAGTAGCGATCGAGCGGCTTGCGGTCGCGGCTCTGGATGAGCACGTCGTCACCATCGCGGAAGACGAGCGCGCGGAAACCATCCCACTTGGGCTCGAATAG
>DATHSE010000291.1:0-3959 GCA_035464455.1 Anaerolineae bacterium
TCGCCTTCAGCAAGCAGGGCGAGCGCCTCGTCGGGCAGATCGCCAAGCGCCAGGCCATCACCAACCCGGCCAACACCATCTACTCCATCAAGCGCTTCATCGGTCGCCGCTGGGATGACCCGGAGGTGCAGCGTTCCATCAACCTCGTGCCCTACAGGGTCGAGAAGGACAAGAACAGCGACGGCATCGTCGTCACGCTGGCCGACGGCAAGTCCTACAGCCCGCCCGAGATCAGCGCCATGACGCTGCAGAAGCTCAAGGCGGATGCCGAAGCCTACCTGGGCGAGCCCGTCAGCGAGGCCGTCATCACCGTGCCGGCCTACTTCGATGACACGCAGCGCCAGGCTACCAAGGACGCCGGACGTATCGCCGGTCTTGAGGTCAAACGCATCATCAACGAGCCCACCGCCTCCGCGCTGGCTTACGGCCTGGACAAGAAGACCGATGAGCAGATCGCCGTCTACGACCTGGGCGGTGGCACCTTCGACATCTCCATCCTGGAGCTGGGCGACGGCGTCTTCGAGGTCAAGGCCACCAACGGCGATACGCACCTCGGCGGCGACGACTTCGACCAGAAGGTCATCGACTGGCTGCTCGACGAGTTCAAGAAGGACCAGGGCATCGACCTGGCCAAGGACCAGCAAGCGCTGCAGCGGCTCAAGGAGGCCGCCGAACGGGCCAAGATCGAACTCTCCACCACCAGCACCACCGAGATCAACCTGCCCTACATCACCGTCGACGTCGACCGCAACCCCAAGCACCTGGTGACCACGCTGTCGCGGGCCAAGCTCGAGGACCTGGTGGCCGACCTCATCGACGCCACCGCCAAGCCGGTCGAGGCCGCGCTGAAGGATTCGGGGCTCAAGGCTTCTGACATCGACGAGGTCATCCTCGTCGGCGGCCAGACGCGCATGCCCGCCGTGGTGGAAGCGGTCAAGAAGATGTTCGGCGGCAAGGAGCCGCACAAGGGCGTCAACCCTGACGAGGTCGTGGCCATCGGTGCCGCCATCCAGGCCGGCGTGCTCGCGGGCGACGTCAAGGACGTGCTGCTGCTCGACGTCACGCCGCTGTCGCTGGGCATCGAGACGTTGGGCGGCGTGATGACACGGCTCATCGATCGCAACACCACCATCCCCACCTCCAAGAGCCAGGTCTTCTCGACCGCCTCCGACAACCAGCCGCAGGTGGAGATCCACGTGCTGCAGGGCGAGCGCGAGATGGCCAGCGGCAACAAGACCCTGGGTACCTTCATCCTCGACGGCATCCCCTCGGCTCCCCGGGGCGTGCCCCAGATCGAGGTCACCTTCGACATCGACGCGAACGGCATCCTCGACGTGAAGGCCAAGGACAAGGCGACCTCGCGCCAGCAGTCGGTACGCATCACCGCCTCCTCGATGCTCTCCAACGAGGACGTCGACCGCATGGTCAAGGAGGCCCAGGAGCACGCCGCCGAAGACAAGGCCAAGCGCGAGGCGGTCGAGGCCCGCAACCAGGCCGACGCGCTCGCCTTCCAGGCCGAACGCACCATCCGGGACCTGGGTGACAAGGTCAGCGCCGAGGACAAGGCCGCCGTCGAGTCGCGCATCGAGGCTGTCCGCTCCGCGCTCAAGGGCGATGACGAGGCGGCGGTCAAGAAGGCCACAGCGGAGCTGACCAGCACGCTCCAGGAGGTCGCCACCAAGGCCTACCAGTCCGCCGGCCCCGGAGCCGCGCCGGACATGGGTGCAGCCGGGGATGCAGGCGGCGACGGCACGGGCGATACTGCCGAGGACGGCGAGGAAGCCGTGGAGGGCGAGTTCAAGGAGGTCTGATCCGGGTCGGGGCGGCCACCCCACCCCGCACCCATGCTGGGACGTACACGCCGGTCGCTGCAGCGCCTCCGAGCCGACTCGGGGGCGCGGCCGCCGTCAACCTCGCGCAATCGGCAGCGCGGCACGCCGCCCAACGTCATCGGCCAGGGGCCGCTGCTGTCGGCGGGGGGCCTGCGGCTCGGCGTCGCTGTCATCATCCGCGACGAGGCGCCCTATCTCCCCGAGTGGCTGGCATACCACCGTGCCCTCGGCGTTGAGCACTTCTTCCTCTACGACAACGGCAGCATCGACGAGCTGCACGAGGTCATCGAGCCCTGGGTCAACCATGGCCTCGTGACACTGGTGCACTGGCCGCTGCCCGGCGGCCAGATCGACGCCTATTCGCATGCACTGCGCTTCTATGGACCCTCGCTCGAGTGGCTCGCCTTCTTCGATGTCGACGAGTTCGTGGTGCCGCTGGTCGATGACGACATCCCCACCCTGCTGGCGCGCTTCCCCGATGCTGCCGATGTGCGCATCCCGCGGGTGGACTTCGGCTTCAGCGGTCATCGCCAGCCGCCCGGCGCGCTGACCATCGAGGCCTACACCGGGGTGGCCGACGTCTTCGGGCGTGACCCCTCCAAGCCGCCGCGCGTCAAGAGCGTGGTGCGGCCGGTGAGCATCTCCGCGGTCGGCATCCACACCGCCACCGTGCCCGGCGACCCGCGCGATGCCGGTGGCGCGCCCGTCCCGAGTCAGACCGTGGGCAGGGGCTGCTGGGACTATGTCCAGCTCAACCACTACTACACGCGCTCGTTCGAGGAGTTCGAGGCCAAGCGTTTCCGTGGCAGCGGCACCGGCCGCATCGCGCGCCCGGCTATCCCCTTCGACCTGCCCACGCTGCGGGTGGACGCGAGCGCGGTTCGTTTCGCCGAGCCGACCCGGGCGGTACTGGCGCGCATGGCCAGCCTCGCACCCAGCCCCTACCGCTACGGCAGCGAGCTGGCGCTGCCGCAGTTCCCGCGCTTCAACGACCTTGGGCTCTTCAGCGAGTTCGCCATCGCCAACACCGTGATGGAAGAGCCGGCACCCCGTCGCGAGCCGGCGTTGCGCATCGAGAACCTGTACCTGGGCATCGGCTTCGTAGGCGTCATCAGCGGGCATGGACACGCGGTTGCCGAGGCGGAGCTGTCGGGCTCGATCCACCTTGCACCACTGCTCGAGCGCGCGCGCGGTCGGCTGCTGGCGACGCTGCCGGACGGGCGCCTGGCGGACGGGGTGGTCCACTTCGACATCGACCCGGCCGGACAGCGTCGCGTGTATGCCCTCGGCTTCGTGGTCACCGCAGCCGCCCCAACGAGGCTGCTGGCGTCACTGACGCGAGCGGACGGCGGCGCTCCCGAGCCGGTCGAGGTGCGCTTGGCGGCCGGGGCGACCTACGCCGGCGTGATCGAGCTCGATGCCGCGCCCGACCTCGTGGCCAGCGTGATCGTCGATCTCTCCTCGCACAGTGGTGAGATCGGCGTGCACGACCTCTTCGTGATCTCGTATGGCTGACCAGGAGCGGTACCGATGACGTTGCGACGCAGGCTCGGTCGGATGATCCCCGGCGGCGCTGAACCTGCCTCCTCGCCGCCCCCGGGTCCGGGCAGGACCGGGCGTGGCACCAAGGGCAAGATGCTGCGTGCCAAGCCACCCAACGTGGTCGGTCGTGGCCCCCTGCTCGATGGCCCCGGCTTCGGCGTGGTCATCGTCTGCATCGTCAAGGACGAGGCCGAGTACCTCGAGGAGTGGCTGGGTTACCACATCGCAGTCGGTGTCGACCACTTCCTCATCTACGACAACGGCTCGAGCGATGGCAGCGCCGCGCTGCTGGAGCGCTACATCAACCACGGCCTCGTCACCCGCATCGACTGGCCGTTGGGAGGTGGCCAACTGGCCGCCTACAACCACGCGCTGCGCATGTTCGGCGCAACGGCCCGCTGGCTGGCCTACTACGACGTCGACGAGTTCCTGGTGCCGCTGCTCGACGACGATGTGCCGACGTTCCTGGCGCGCTTCGAGGACGCTGCCGTGGTGCGCGTGCCGCGCGTCGAGTTCGGCTTCTCCGGCCATCGTGCACCGCCGCCCGGGCTGGCGATCGACGCCTACACGCAGGTGGCCAACGTG
>DATHSE010000292.1:0-2862 GCA_035464455.1 Anaerolineae bacterium
GTCATCCGTCAACGCGTTGACCGTGACCAGCTCGACCCCGGCCCTGGCGGCACGCCGGCCGAAGGTGTCGTGCAGCCACTGCAGACGCTCCTCCCGGCGGGCACTGACCACGATGACGCGGGGACGCGCGGCGATGGCGAGATCGACGTGGATACGACCCATGGGTCCGGCGCCGATGACGACCGTGACGCCGCCGGGGAGGAGGCCGGACCGCGCCACGCGAGCCTGGGTGCGGTCGGGCTGGAGGAGATGCATGTGGTGCGCATGCGAGCTGATGATGCAGCTGATGGGCTCGGCGATGGCGGCGTGACCGGCAGGCAGCGCGTCGTCGGGCAACGGCAGCAGGCAGCCGGCCGCCAGCACCTCCTCGCCGATGAGGATGTACTCGGCCAGCAGGCCGGGCAGCGAGTAGCCGACCGCGATCTTGGCTACACCGCTGCCGCCGTCACGGTAACGCTCGAGGTGGTTGATGGGGGCAAGGTCGACCGCTGGCTGCACGGCGCAACGCTGGCCCACGACCCATGCGCCGCGCAGGTCCTCCCCCACCTCGACCAGCGTGACGACGCCTTCGTCGCCCACGATGGCGGGGTGCCGCGCCGGATCCCAGCCGTGCATCAGCGGATGCTGGGCGCCCTGGTCGATGAGCTTGTTGACCGAGGTGCAGATGCCAGCCGCGTCCACGCGGGCGAGCAGCTGCCCTGGGCCGGGACGAGGGACAGGGACGGTGCGAACCGCCAGCTGCTCGTTGCCCGTACCCGACAGCACCGTCGCTCGCATCTCGACGGGCAGCGTCCCCACCTCTCCCGGCAGCACGATGCTCATCGTGGTGGCTCCAGGCCTGCCATGCGCCACGGCAGCGAGGGATCGCCTGGACCGCTGAAGGTGCCGATGGTGGTCGTCGCCAGTGCGCCCATGGCGGCACCGAGGCGAGCCGCGTCCTCCGCTCCCAAGCCGTGGATGAGGCCGATCAGCACGCCGCCGGTGAACGAATCGCCGGCTCCCGTGGTGTCGATGGTAGCCACCTTGAAGGCCGGGATATGGCCGACGAAGTCGTCGTGGTTCACCCACGCGCCTCGCGGGCCGTCGGTGACGATGGCGAAGCTGACGCCCAGCTCACGCAGTGCCGCAGCTGCTGCCGCGGGGTCGGACAGGCCGGTGATGCCGATGACCTCGGCGAGGCTGGGGATGAAGAGGTCGGTGTGGGCGAGGGCCGGCACCACTCGGTGCCACTGGGCGGTCGAATCGTGCACCACGTCGAGACTCGTGTGGATCCCCCGCCCCTTGGCGCGTTCGAAGAGCCCGGCCAGAGGCGCGCCATCGGGATCATCCAACCCGGGCAGGACCAGCGCCCCGCCGACATGGAGGAAGGAGCTCTCCATGTGCGCCTCGATGGTCTCGGCCGTGATCGAGGCGTCGGCCCCGATGTTGTGGAGCATGGTGCGCTCGCCGTCCTTGTCGACCGCGACGAGCGAGGTAGAGGTGGGGAACGGAGACGCCACGAACTCGACGTGCAGGTGCGGTGCCGGAACGGTCTGGCGGAAGGAGCGGCCGAAGATGTCGTCGCCGACGGGGATGATGAGCCGGGTCTCGATGCCCATGCCGGCCAGCACGCGGCCGGTGCGCAGGGCCGGTCCACCCTCGGCTGTCGAGAACGCGTCCACGAGGCCGAGCACGCCGATGGGCAGCGGCCCGGCCGACTTGGCCAGGACGTCGAAGACGGCGCTGCCGGCGCAGGTGATCTGGATGTCGGTCATGCAGCGATGATAGGTCGGGCCCAGCGACCGATGTGCGTCGACCCACGCTCTCGGCGACCGAGACGGCGGGGGTCCCATCGGTCACCGGTACTTCCGGGCCACTCACGACTACACCGGACTGCACCCAACATGGACGGGCCTCACCTGAAGCAGGAGTCCCCTCGCGGCGCAGATGCTGCTCGAATACGGATACGACCCTGAGCACCGTCAGGACCGGCAGGCCGTTCGCCACGCCGCCGATCCGGCTCTAGGCTGTATAGGGTCGAGCGGCATGGGGCCTGCACGCCCGAAGCTCATGGCGAGGATGTGACTTCCACCGACCCCCCGCGGCCGACAGAGCCGGAGTCAGACGAGCGAGCCGCCCGGTACCGCCCGGCGGGCGATCCGCCCTGGCCGAGTGAAGACCTCGAGGCGAGCGTGCCGCACGTGCGGATGTGCTCGCGGTGCCGAACGCTCAACCCGGCCGACCGCGTGTACTGCTGGCGTTGCCTCAACGAGATGCCCGCGGCCGATGAACCGGAGCACATCCCCGTGGAGCCGGTCGCGCCGGTCGCCACAGTGGCGGCGCCGGCGGCGCAGGTCGAGCCCGTGGAACCGGCCGAGGCCGTGGAGAGGGTCGCCGCGGCGGATCCGGCTGCGGCGCAGGCGGAGGTCGTCAGCATTCCTCCTGCCGCCGCCCCCACTGCCGTGGACGACCGACGAGGTCCCCGCGCGCTGGTCGGGACCATCGTCGGCGTCGTGGTGGTAGTCGTCATCGGCGTCGTACTGCTGTGGACCGCGGGCGGCCGAGAGAACGGACCACCAATGACGGCCGGATCGACAGCCCTGCCCTCCGCTGGCGTCGCATCCATGCCGCCCACCACACCACTCCCGACGAGTGTGCCGGTCGCGGGCCTGGTGGATCGCGAGCCCACGCCCGAGCCGACACCTGCCCCGACGCCCGAGCCGACACCGACGCCCGAGCCGACTCCCGAGCCGACACCTGCCCCGACGCCCGAGCCGACTCCCGAGCCGACTCCCGAGCCGACTCCCGAGCCGACGCCTGTCCTCACGCCGGAGCCGACTCCGTGGCCGACACCCTCGCCGGTGCCAACGCCTGTCCCCACAC
>DATHSE010000293.1:0-6198 GCA_035464455.1 Anaerolineae bacterium
AGGTCCGCAGCACGCACGCCGACGTGCGCGACGATGACGTCGCGAGCGCGGATGCGCAGCCAGCGCTCGAGCAGCTGCGACGTGCTCCTGCCGTCGCTGCCGAGTCGTACCACCAGCCCGCCCTGGATGGACTCGACGCGGCCTCGCGCCGGGCGGCGGCTGCCGCCGTCCACGGTGGAGATTCGGCGGGACTCCCCTGCCACCTGCAGCACCCTGCCCTCCCCCAGCGGCGGCCGCGCCGCGAGTGCCGCACGCTCGGCGCTCACTCGGCTGACATGCCGTTGCAGCCAGGCGGCGTGCTGGAGCACGAGACGCTCGGCCTCCGCTGCCGGCATGCGCCCTGGCAGCACCACCACGACCTCGCCTGTCCGGCTCACGCTCAGACGCGCGCGGCGGGCACGATCGGATCGGCGGACGGTATAGACGGGCTGGCCCACCTGCGGTCTCGTCAGCCGTCGCGCGGATCGGGCCCCGCCGGGCGAGGCAGCCGCAGCACGAACCGCAGCGCCAAGCCGACGCCGATGCCGATGGCCAGGCCCAGCAGGTTGTCGAAGATGTCTGCCGTCTCGCATCCGCGTCCGAGCGCGGGCACCAGCAGCTGGACCGTCTCGACCACGAAGGTGAGCGAGATCGCCGCCAGGACGACTGCCACGCTCGAACGGGTCATCGGCAGCAGCCCCACAGCGATACCGAGCGGCACGAAGAGCGCCACGTTGAGACTGTGCTCGTTCAGCGTGGTGAGCTCGTGCCAGGGGATGAGGCCGACCCGGTCGGTGTTGCACACGCCGTCCGATCCGAACCCCTGCAAAGCATCCGCGTCAGGGAGCAGGGTCCAGCTCATCACGAAGCCGAAGCCGAGGACCAGCAGTCGCGCCACCGGCTGGGTCGTGCCCAGCCTGCGCGCCAGGCGCGGGGCCAGGGCGATGGCAGCCACGACCGTGGAGATGAGGGCGACGATCACGAGCGGCAGCGTCAAGATGCTCAGGTGCGCAGCGAGCGGTAGCGCGGTGGCGACTGCTGGGGACATGGCGGCATTGTCTCGCGAATCGCCTGACGCCACGCTCACACGTCGGCCCGGAAAGGGTAAGATGTCGGCCGCGGGGCGATAGCTCAGTTGGGAGAGCATCTGCATGGCATGCAGAAGGTCCGGGGTTCGAGTCCCCGTCGCTCCACCACCCCAGACCCGAACCAGGGACCCCCGTCGACAGCGGGGGTCTCCTCGTTATCGGACTCACACACGCCCGCATCGGTGAGAATGCACGCATGAGCAGCCCCAACGCCCCGGACGTCGACGCCACACGTCCAACGGTCGACCGCTACGACGCGGCGGCCATCGAGCCCCACTGGCAGCAGCGCTGGGATGCGCTCGGGCTCCACAGGACGGACCTGACCGATGACTCGCGGCCGGACTACTACCTGCTCACGATGTACCCCTACCCCTCGGGCGACCTGCACATCGGGCACTGGTACATCAAGACACCGACCGATGCGCGCTCGCGCTTCCTGCGCATGAACGGCAACAACGTCTTTTTCCCCATCGGCTTCGATGCCTTCGGCCTGCCGGCAGAGAACGCCGCCATCAAGAGCGGCATCCACCCCGCCGTATGGACGATGAAGAACATCGAGAACATGCGCCGGCAGCTTCGCTCGATGGGGGCCACCTTCGACTGGGATGCCGAGGTCGTGACCTGTCAGCCCGACTACTACCGCTGGAACCAGTGGATCTTCCTGCAGTTCCTCAAGGCAGGATTGGCGTACCGCCAGATGGCGCCGGTCGACTGGTGCCCCCGGGACCAGGTGGTGCTGGCACGCGAGCAGGTCGAGGGCGTCGATCGCGTCTGCTGGCGCTGCGGTACACCCGTCGTCAAGCGCGACCTGGAGCAGTGGTTCTTCCGCATCACCAGGTACGCCGACGAGCTGCTCTCCTTCGAGGGCATCGACTGGCCCGAGCCGGTGCGCCTCATGCAGACCAACTGGATCGGCCGTTCCGAGGGCGCTGATGTCGTCTTCCGCACCGCGTCCTCGCCACATCATGCCGGTGGCGAGGAGCTGCGCGTCTTCACCACCCGCCCGGACACGCTCTTCGGCGCCACCTTCATGGTGCTGGCGCCCGAGCACTCGCTCGTGGGCGTGCTCACTGCGCCCGAGCAGCGCAAGGCAGTCGAGGCCTACGTGGCCCAGGCCCGGCGCGAGACCGAGATCGAGCGCCTCTCGACGGACCGCGAGAAGACCGGTGTCCCCCTCGGGGCGGACGCTGTCAACCCCGTGAACGGCGAGCGCATCCCCATCTGGATCGCCGACTACGTGCTCGCCAGCTACGGCACCGGCGCCATCATGGCCGTCCCCGGTCACGACGAGCGCGACTTCGCCTTCGCCAGCCAGTTCGCCATCCCCATCCGCCGGGTGGTGGCCGGACCCGATGACCCCGACGATGCGCCGCTCTATGAGGCCTACCCGGCCAAGGACGAGCGCGCGCGGCTGGTGAACTCGGGACCTTACAGCGGCATGCCCTGGGCGGAGGGCTTCGCTGCCATCGTGGCCGACCTGGAGGCGAAGGGCGAGGGCAAGGCCACCGTCAGCTATCGCATCCGTGACTGGCTCATCAGCCGCCAGCGGGCCTGGGGCACGCCCATCCCGGTGGTCTACTGTGCGGCGGACTGCGGCATCGTGCCCATTCCCGAGGACGAGCTGCCGGTGCTGCTGCCGGACGACTTCGTCTACCCCGAGGGTGGCGGCAACCCGCTCGAGACGACCGAATCGTTCCTGCACACGACCTGCCCGCGCTGCGGCGGCGCGGCCCGCCGCGAGACCGACACCATGGACACCTTCGTGGACAGCTCCTGGTACTACTGGCGCTACCTGTCGCCCCGGAACGAGGCCGCCGCCATCGACCGAGCGCTCGACGATCGCTGGTGCCCCGTCGACCAGTACACCGGCGGTGCCGAGCACGCGGTCATGCACCTGCTGTACAGCCGGTTCTTCGCCAAGGCGCTCAACGACATCGGCGTCATCGGCGAGCGCGAGCCCTTCAGGCGCCTCTTCAACCAGGGCCAGATCCTGGGCGCCGATGGCGAGCGCATGAGCAAGAGCCGGGGCAACGTCCAGGATCCCGACGAGCTCGTGCGCCGCTACGGCGCCGACACGGTGCGCCTGTTCCTGATGTTCATGGGGCCGTGGGACCAGGGCGGTCCATGGAACCCCTCCGGCATCGAGGGCGTCAACCGCTTCCTGCGCCGAGTCTGGACGGTGGTGCTCGACCCGGGGGGCCGGGAGCACGGCGACCCCGACGCCGGCAGGCTGCCCGCCGGCGAAGACCTGGCCGCGGCCGCCAAGTCGCTACGCGTGGCAGCCCACCGCACCCTGCAGGGTGTGAGCGCCGATCACGAGGGCTTCCGCTGGAACACCATCGTGGCCAAGCTCATGGAGCTCACCAACCTGCTGATGAAGTATCGCGGCACACCGGCCGCCACCACGGACGCCTGGAACGAAGCCGTGCGCCTGCTGCTGCTGATGCTGGCGCCGGTGGCGCCGCACATCGCCGAGGAGCTGTGGGCGCGGCGCCTCGACGAAGCGGGTGAGGTCTGGCGCTCGATCCACGCCGAGGCCTGGCCTGCCTACGACGCGTCGCTGGTGGCAGCGGAGATGATCGAGCTGCCGGTGCAGATCAATGGCAAGCTGCGCGACAAGATCAGCGTGGCACCCGGGCTCTCACAGGATGAGATCGAGGCCATCGTGATGGCCCAGCCCAAGGTCGTCGCCAACCTGGAGGGCAGACAGGTCGTGAAGGTCATCCACGTGGGGGGCCGCCTGGTCAACATCGTGGTCCGATGAACGGGCACGTGACATGCCCGGCCTGTGGCACGCCCAACTCGGCGGCCGACGCCTACTGCGGCGCCTGCGGCACCTCGCTGCGCCCCGCGTCGGTGCCGCCGCTCCCCTGCTGGAATTGCCAGTCCCCCAACCCGCCTGGGCGCGCCTACTGCGGACAGTGCGGCCAGCCGCTGGCCGGACCCGCCTACGCCACCCTGCCCGATGACGGACGGTCGCGCGGTGGCGCCCGCAACCCGCTGCTCATCGCGCTGGGCATCGTTCTGATGGCGTTCCTGGGCCTCGCCGCGGGCTTCCTCATCCTCACGCTCGCGGACCAACGCGATGCCGGCATCGCCGGCGCTGAGGCAACGGCGTCACCCACCTCCTTGCTCGAATCACCGGCTCCCGAGGCGACGGCGAGCCCGACACCGAGGCCGCGCCGGACACCGCGCCCTACACCGACCTTGGGGCCTCCGGGCGCGTTCGTCTGCTACGAGTCAGCATCCGTGGACGGCCCGGCAGGCACCGACTGGGACCTCTTCCAGGTCGACTTCCGCACCTACCGCGACTACGACCGGGTCATCTACCAGCTGCGGCGGACGGGGGGTTCCGGGGACGCCGTGACACCCACCATCCTGGTCCGGCAGCAGATCGAGGGCGAGGGCGAGTTCGTCGGCGCACCGCCCGCGCTCCATCCCGACGCCGACTCGCGCATCAACGTGGTGCTGGCCAACGGCGTCCGGGACCGCACGGGCCTCGATGCCTACGAGCCGCGCGGCATGAAGGTCGTCGAGTCGCTCTCGACGATGCGCTACCGCTCGCACGTCAACTACGCCAACCCCGACGACGATCCCGCCATGGCCGACATCGGCACGCTCTCGACCGTCGACGTCCTGGGCGAGGGCTGCTTCGCCCTGCGCGTGGTGGGCTGGGACGGCGGCCGCGACACCGCCTCGGTCTACGTGGACATCCAGCGCTGACGATCGGCACCCGACACTGCCACCTGCGGTAGCCTGAAGAGGCCCTGACTCGCAGCCCGTGAGGCCCCCGATGCCCGACATGCGCGCGCCCCTGAAGCTCGGCGCCGACATCTGGAACCAATACACCGACTGGCCTGCCTTCAAGGCCGCCCACCTGCGTGCCGAGGAGCTGGGCTACGACTCGCTCTGGACGATGGACCACATCTACCCGCCCAACCTGCCGGAGGACGGGCCCATCTTCGAGGCCTTCACGGCCATGTCGGCCATCGCCGAGGTGACATCGAGGGCCTCCATCAGCGTGATGGTCGCCTCCAACACCTATCGCAACCCGGCGATGCTGACCAAGATCATCACCACCATCGACCACATCAGCAACGGACGTGCCATCCTCGCGGTGGGTGCCGGCTGGGCAGAGCACGAGCACCGTGGCTTCGGCTTCGAGTTCGGCTCGGGTCCGGGCGAGCGACTGCGCTGGCTGCGCGAAGCCCTGCCGGTGATGCGCGGCATGCTCGATGGCACCCGGCCCAGCTCGGCTGGTCCCCACTACCAGATCCGGAACGCCCACAATGTGCCGCCGCCGGTCCAGCCGCGCATGCCCATCCTCATCGGCGGGTCGGGGCGCACGGTCACGCTGCGCCTCGTGGCCGAGTACGCCGACATCTGCAACATCGGTGGCTCACCGGCCACCGTGGCCGAGGCGGATGCGGCGCTCATCGAGCACTGCGAGGCGGTCGGCCGCGACGAGAAGACCATCGAGCGCAGCATCGACGTGGGCGCGCCCACCATCCGCGATTCGCGTGCGCAGGCGTTCCGCGACAAGGATGCGCTGTTCCGGGCGCAGGACAACGAGCCATGGAAGAACCAGCCCACGGGCACGCCGGAGGATGTCTACGAGTGGCTCGCCCGCTACGTCGAGCTGGGCTACCACCACCTGGTCGTTTACTGGCCCGCGCCCTACGATGAGGAGTCGATGGTGCGCATGGCCACCGAGGTACGACCACGGCTGCAGGCCCTCATCGATGGCTAGCGGACGAAGGAGGAACAGCTGATGCCGAACATGGACGCACCCCTGAAGCTGGGCATCAACGATTGGAACCAGTACGCCGACTGGGACTCGTTCCTGGCGGCGCAGCAGCGCGCCGACCGCCTTGGCTTCGATTCCATCTGGACCTGGGACCACCTCTACCCCATCGTCGGCTCACACGAGGGGCCCATCTTCGAGTGCTACACCGCCATGGCCGCGGTGGCGAGCCTGACCACGCACGCCAGCATCGGCATGATGGTCGGGGCCAACACCTTCCGCAACCCGGCCCTGGTGGCCAAGATGATCACCACGCTCGACCACATCAGCGGGGGCCGGGCGGTGCTGGGCATCGGCGCGGCCTGGTTCGAGACCGAGCACCGGGCG
>DATHSE010000294.1:0-2794 GCA_035464455.1 Anaerolineae bacterium
TGCTGGCGGGTGCCGTGCTGACGGAGACCGTCTTCAACCTCACCGGCGTGGGCCGCACGATGTACGACTCCCTCGTCGGCCGCGACTACATCGTGGTGCAGGGCTTCACGCTGGTCATCGCCCTGGTCTACCTCTCCGTGAACCTCGTGGTCGACATCTCCTACGCGTTCCTGGACCCGAGGATCCGTCTCAAGTGAGCCCCGCCGCATGACCGCTCGATCCGACCCCGCCGATCCCGCCGACACTGCCATCGCAGTCCCGCCGCGATCCCGGTCCGTGCGCTACCTGCACTGGCGCGAGACCGTGGGCAACGTCCTCTCCCAGCGCTCCGCGCAAGTGGGTCTCGTGCTGCTCACCTTCCTCGTGCTCACGGCCGTCTTCGCCGACGTCATCGCGCCGTACGACCCGCTCGACAACCTCAATGGACCGGGTGAGCCGGGGCGACGAGCCGACCCCTGCATCCATCTGCTGGGCTGCCCGCAGGACCAGATGCAGACCTTCCTGGGGACCGACGGGAACAGCCGGGACATCTTCAGCCGTGTCGTCTACGGCGCCCGCCTGTCGTTGCCCATCGGCCCCATCGTGGTCGGCATCGCCATCCTCATCGGCGCCTTCATCGGCTCCATTTCCGGCTTCGTCGGCGGCCTGCCGGACAACATCCTCATGCGGCTGATGGACATCGTCCTCTCGTTCCCCGCCCTCATCCTCGCCATCGCCGTGGTGACGCTTCTCGGCCCGGGCATCCTCAACGCCGTGGCGGCCGTGGTCGTGGTGACGATCCCGCTGTACGCGCGCCTGACGCGCTCGGCCGTGCTCTCGACGCGCGAGCAGGACTACGTCATCGCCTCGCGGGCACTGGGCGAGACGAGCACCGGCATCCTGCGGCGGCGGGTCCTGCCCAACTCCATCACCCCGCTCATCGTGGCCGGCTCGCTGGGTATCGCGACCGCCGTGCTCGAGGTCGCCGCCCTGTCCTTCCTGGGCCTGGGCATCCCCGAGCCCTTCGCCGAGTGGGGCGCCATGATCGGCCGGGACTTCAACTCCATCTTCAGCAAGCCGCTGCTCGTGCTCGCCCCGGCCTTCATGCTCACGCTGACCGTGCTGGCCTTCAACCTCATCGGCGATGGCCTGCGTGACGCGTTCGACCCGAGACTGAACCGATGAGCGCCGAGCGCAGCGGGGGCGTGCCTGCGGCCGACGCCCGCCCCATCCTGGAGGTCAAGGGCCTGCAGACCTCGTTCTACACGCGCGCCGGTGTCATCCGCGCCGTGACCGACCTCAACTTCAGCGTCGCGAAGAACGAGGTCCTGGGCCTGGTCGGCGAATCCGGCTGCGGCAAGTCGGTGACCTCGCTCTCCATCCTCGGCCTGGTGACCGAGCCGGGTCGCGTCGAGGCAGGCGAGGTCCTGTTCGACGGCCGCGACCTGCTCACGCTGCCCAACGAAGAGCTGCGCAAGATCCGGGGTGACCGCATCGCGATGATCTTCCAGCAGCCGCAGTCATCGCTGAACCCGGTCATGAAGGTGGGCAAGCAGATCAGCGAGGCCCTCGAGATCCACCGCGATCTCGACGAGCGGGGCGCCCGATCACGCTCGCTCGAGCTGATGGACATGGTCGGCATCCCTGACGCCAAGCGTCGCTACGAGGCCTACCCGCACGAGATGTCCGGTGGCATGGCGCAGCGCGTCATGATCGCCATCGCGCTTGCCTGTGAGCCGGAGCTGCTCATCGCGGACGAGCCGACGACGGCGCTGGACGTCACCATCCAGGCACAGATCCTCGATCTCATGCGCATGCTGCAGAAGGAGACCGGCACGGCCATCGTGCTCATCACCCACGACCTCGGCGTCGTGGCTGAGATGTGCGACCGGGCCGCGGTCATGTATGCCGGCGAGATCGTCGAGCAGACGGACGTGCGCACGCTGTTCGCCGACCCCAAGCACCCCTACACCCGCGGCCTCATCGGCGCAGTGCCGGTGCCCGGCGAGATCCTCGACGAGCTGGCCACCATCCCCGGATCGGTGCCCAACCTCATCGAGCTGCCCGATGGCTGCCGCTTCACCCCTCGTTGCGGCGCGCGGGTCGAGCACGGCAACGTCCTCGCGGAGCGCCTCCACCCCGAGCTGCGCCCGACCGCCGAGGGCCACATGGTGCGCTGCTGGCTGTATCACCACGAGGACGGCAGCCTGCGTCCCGACCCGGACACCTGGCCGGAGGCGCGGGCATGACCAGTGCCAAGGTGCTGACCACGCTCGGCACCACCAAGGTCAAGGACCCGCTGGTCCAGCTGCAGGGCCTGAAGAAGGCGTTCCCCATCAAGGCTGGCGTGCTGCAGCGGACCGTGGCCGAGGTGCGAGCGGTCGATGGGGTCGATCTCGAGATCGCTCGCGGCGAGACCCTCGGCCTGGTGGGCGAATCGGGTTGCGGCAAGACCACCATCGGCCGTCTCCTGCTGCGGCTCATCGAGCCGACCGGCGGCCGCATCATCTTCGACGGAACGGATATCACGGCGCTGCAGGGCAAGGACCTCCAGCCCTTCCGCCGCAAGATGCAGATCGTGTTCCAGGACCCGTTCGCCTCGCTCGATCCACGGCAGCTCGTGGGTGACAGCATCGGCGAGGGCCTGCGCATCCACAACCTCGGCAGCGGCGCAGAGCGACGCAAGAAGGTCGCCGACATGATGGACCTGGTCGGCCTGCAGCCGTACCACGCCGACCGCTATCCGCACGAGTTCAGCGGCGGCCAGCGTCAGCGCATCGGCATCGCGCGTGCGCTGGTGCTGGAGCCGGAGATC
>DATHSE010000295.1:0-2845 GCA_035464455.1 Anaerolineae bacterium
GACGCTCCTCCTTGCCTACTTGCGGTGCCGGGAGGTCGCGATGAGCCTCCCGCTGTTCTTGTTGCGACGAGTGCGGTGCCCCATGGCGGGCTGACCCCAGGGGGTCTTGGGCGGCATGCCCGTGGGCGACTTGCCCTCGCCGCCACCGTGGGGATGGTCCCTCGGGTTCATCACCACGCCGCGCACCTCGGGGCGCTTGCCCATGTGGCGGGCGCGACCGGCCTTGCCCAGGCTCTGGTTCTCGTGATCGATGTTGCCCACCTGCCCGACCGTCGCCGTGCAGCGCATATCGACGCGGCGGACCTCGCCCGACGGCAGGCGCACGAGGGCGTAGGCGCCCTCCTTGGCCATCAGCTGCGCGGAGGTACCGGCGGAGCGGACGATCTGGCCGCCCTTGCCGGGGACGAGCTCGATGTTGTGGAGCTGCGTGCCCAGCGGGATGGCATGGAGCGGCAGCGCGTTGCCGACGCGGGCCTCGGCCTTGGGGCCGGCCAGCACGGTGTCACCCACCTGCAGGCCGTTGGGCACGAGGATGTAGCGCTTCTCGCCATCGGCATAGTGCAGCAGGCCGATGCGCGCCGAGCGGTTGGGGTCGTACTCGATGGTCGCGAGCTTGGCAGGGACGTCCCACTTGTCACGCCGGAAGTCGATGCGCCGGTAGTTGCGCTTGGCGCCGCCACCGCGGTGGCGGACGGTCATGCGACCCTGCGAGTTGCGGCCCGAGCCGCGCTTCTTCGATTCGACGAGTGGCTTGTGGGGCTTGTCGGTGGTGATCTCCTCGAAGGTCGACCGCGTCATGAAGCGGCGGCCCGGGGAGGTCGGCTTGTAGCCTCTGATCGGCATCGTCTAGACCCCTTCGAAGAATTCGATCGAGTCGCCGGCCTTGACGGTCACGACGGCCTTCTTCCAGGGCGTGGTGTAGCCGACCTGGCGCCCGCGACGGCGATTGCGGGACTTCTCCTTGCGCTTGGAGGTCAGCACGTTGACGTCGAGCACGGTGACCTTGAAGAGCTCCTCCACGGCCGCCTTGATCTGCATCTTGTTGGCCACGTCGGCGACGGCGAAGGTGTACTTGCTGATGGTGGTCTGGTCCATCGACTTCTCGCTGATGACCGGACGGAGGATGATCTGCGTGGCGGCGAGGGTCATGCGTACACCTCCGACATGGTCGGGATCGACGGCTTGGTGATGACGATGGCGTCAGCATCGAGGACATCGACGATGTTGAGCGAGTCCGCACGGATGACGACGAGGTTGGGCACGTTGCGCGCCGAGAGCTCCAGCGCCTCGTTCTTGCCATCCTCGACCACCAGCACCTTGCCCGCCGCTTGCAGCGACGCGAGGTGGCTCAGCAGCTGCTTGGTCCTGATCTCGTCGAGGGCGAGGTCATTGACGATCTTGATGACGCCGTCGTCGAACTTGCTGGTGAGCGCACCCACGAGCGCCAGTCGGCGCATGCGCTTGGGCAGCCGCTTGTCGTACTTGCGCGGGCTAGGCCCGAAGACCACGCCGCCACCAGCGTAGTGCGGCGCCGAACGGGTGCCCTGGCGTGCACGGCCCGTGCCCTTCTGACGATAGGGCTTGCGCCCGCCGCCACGCACCTCGGCACGGGTCTTGGTCTTGGCAGTGCCGGTCCGGCGGCCGGCCAGCTGTGCCACCACGGCCTGGTGCATGACGGCCGTGTTCACCGGCGCCGCGAACAGTGCGTCCGGGAGATCGATGGTGCCGGCCTCAGCGCCGGACTTGTCGAAGAGCGGTGTCGTTGGCATCGGCCTCAAGCCTTCCTGACCACGACCAGCGCGTTGCGGTGACCGGGGACCGGACCCTTGACGAGCAGCAGGTTGCGCTCGCTGTCGGTGCGCAGGATGGTGGCGTTCTTGACGGTCACCCGCTCGTGGCCCATGTGGCCCGCCATGGCGGTGCCGCGGAAGACCTTGCCCGGGTACGTGCCGCCGCCGATCGAGCCGGGGGCCCGATGCGAGTCGGAACCGTGTGTCTCCGGCCCACGGCGGAAGTGGTGGCGCTTGATGGTGCCGGCGAAGCCCTTGCCCTTGGAGGTGCCGGTGATGCTGACCGACTCACCATCCTCGAAGATGCCTACGTCGAGCGTCTGGCCGATGCTGTACTCGGCCACGTCGTCCACGCGGAACTCACGCACGTCGCGGACGCGTGGCAGGCCCTTGAGCTGGCCGGCCCGGGGCTTGCTGATACGCCGGGCCGTGCCCGCTCCGACCTGCACGGCGGTGTAGCCGTCCCGGTCGAGCGTGCGCAGCTCGGTCACGGTGTTGGGTTCGACGGCCACCACGGAGACCGGCACCATGGTGCCGTCCTCCGCGAAGACCTGTGTCATTCCGACCTTGCGGCCGATCACGCCGATAGACATCTACATCCTGATCTCGATGTCGACACCCGCCGCCAGCGAGAGCCGCATCAGGGCATCAACGGTCTTGGACGAAGGGTCCAGGATGTCGATGAGCCGCTTGTGCGTGCGGATCTCGAACTGCTCCCGGCTGTCCTTGTCGATGAACGGGGACCGCAGGACCGTGAACTTCTCGATCCGGGTCGGCAACGGTACCGGTCCGACGACCTCGGCACCGGTGCGCTGGGCCGTCTCCACGATCTGGAGCGCGGACTGATCCAGCAAGCGGTGATCGTATGCCTTGAGGCGGATCCGGATCCGCTGCCGTGCCATCGTCTAGTCCTGGACCGAGATGATGGCGCCGGCGCCGACGGTGCGGCCACCCTCGCGGATGGCGAAGCGCTGGCCGGGCTCGAGCGCGATGGGGGTGATGAGCTCGACGTCCATGTCGACGTGGTCGCCGGGCATGATCATCTCGGCACCGCC
>DATHSE010000296.1:0-4225 GCA_035464455.1 Anaerolineae bacterium
AGGCCCTGATGCTCCGCCTGGCCAGCACCGGGGACGCCGAAGGCACGCCCATCATCGGGGCTGCGGGTAACGCCAAGTTCGGCCTCAGCGACGCGGAGGCCGACGAGTCCGTGGGCCGTTTGCGGGCGACACGGGCGCTCGCGCCCGACGGGCCGTTCCGGCTGCGCGGCTTCCACGCCTTCGGCGCCTCCAACGTCCTCGCTGCCGGTGTGCTCGTGGATGGCGCGGCCGATCTGGCACGTCGCGCCGAACGTATCGCCGAGCGCCACGCCCTCGAGATCGGAACGCTCGACATGGGCGGAGGGCTGGGCATCCCCTACGCAGTGGGCGACGCTGCGCTCGATATCGGCGCCCTCGGGAAGGGGCTGGCCACCGAGATGACCTCGTGGGCCGAGCGGCCAGCGCTTCGCCACGCTCGCCTGCTCCTGGAGCCCGGGCGCTGGCTGGCCGGTCCGGCTGGCGCGTACCTCTGCGGCGTGGTCCGTACCAAGCTGCGCGGTGACCGCTGGATCGCCATCAGCGACGGCGGTATCCATCACCTGCTGCGCCCGCGGCTGGTCGGCCAGGACCACCGCACCGTGGCCGTGGGCGCCTCTGCTTCCCGGCCGGCCGACGGCCGCGTCGACCTCGTCGGGCCGCTCTGTACCGGCATCGACATCCTCGCCGCCGACATCGAGGCGCCGCAGCCACGCACCGGCGACCTGTTCGCGGTGCTGGATGCCGGGGCCTACGGCTACAGCGAGTCGATGCCGCTGTTCCTGTCGCATCCGACGCCGGCCGAGATCGTGGTGGACGATGGCGGCATCACCGTCTCACGGGAGCGCGTCGAACCGGCATAGCCGCTGGACACGCCCCTGGTGGGTCAGTGGGCGATGCCGAGGCGGGCGGCATTGGCGGCGAGCTCGGCGTGCACGCGCGCGGGTGCCGTGCCACCGATGACGTCGGGACGCGCGAGGGCGTTCTCCAGCCTGGCCGCCGCGCGCAGCGCCGCCGCGACGCCTGCTTCGGACGCCACGGCACGTGCGGCCGGATCGGTCGATGCGGCCAGCACCGTCGCGATGTCGCTATCGGGCAGCTCGGTCAGCTCGATGCCGGCGCGCTCCGCCCGCGCCACCAGCGCCCCCACGATGTGGTGCCCCTCGCGGAAGGGCACGCCCAGCTCCACCAGTGCGTCGGCCACGGCCGTTGCGGTGGTGTAGCCCGCGGTGGCGGCGACGAGCATGCGCGCCTCGTCCACCCGCAGCGAGGCCACCATGCCCGCCATCACGCGTAGCGACGACTCGGTGACCGCCAGCGCGTCGATCAGCGCGGGCTTGTCCTCCTGCAGGTCGCGCTGGTAGCCGCCGGGCAGGCCCTTGAGCATCGTCAGGGCCGTGACCAGGTGGCCGATGACCCGCCCGCTGCGGCCACGGACGAGCTCCGCCGGGTCGGGGTTGCGCTTGTTGGGCATCATCGATGAGCCCGTCGACCAGCCATCGGCCGGCCGCAGGAAGCCGAACTGGGGGTTGCTCCACCACACGATCTCCTCGGCCAGGCGCGAGAGGTGCGTCATGGTCAGGGCAGCGGCGCTGATCGTCTCCACCACCGGGTCGCGGTCGCCCACCGCGTCGATGGAGTTGCGGGTGACACCGCGGAACCCGAGCGCCTCCGCGGTGGCCTCACGGTCGAGCCGGAAGCCGGCCCCGGCCAGCGCGCCCGAGCCGAGCGGGGACAGGTCGGCGCGGCGCAGCGCATCGGCGAAGCGGCCGCCATCGCGCTCGAGCATCTCCACGTAGGCCAGCAGGTGGTGTGCGAACAGCACCGGCTGGGCCGGCTGCACATGCGTATGCCCGGGCATGACCGCGTCTCGGTGCGCCAGGCCGAGGCCGACCAGCGCAGCCTCGAGGCCGATGATGGCGGCGAGCACGTCGCTCACGCGTCGTCGCAGGTACAGCCGCAGGTCGGTAGCGACCTGGTCGTTGCGCGAGCGACCGGTGTGGAGCTTGCCCGCCAGCGGACCGATGCGTTCGGCCAGCGCCATCTCCACGTTCATGTGGATGTCTTCGTGAGCCGGGTCCCATTCGATGCTGCCGTCACGCACGTCGGCCTCGATGGCATGCAGACCGGCGCTGATGGCCTCCACCTCGGCAGGGCTGAGCAGCCCGGCCCCCGCCAGGCTCTCGACGTGCGCGAGCGAGCCGGCGATGTCCTCCATCGCCAGCTCGACATCGATCTCGATGGAGCGCCCGAACGCGGCCGCCTCGGCGTCCGGTCGGGCCGAGAAGCGGCCACCCCAGGCTTTCATGCGCTAGGCCTTCGCGTCGACCAGCTCCACGGGCAGCTCGCCCAGCATGGGCTCGGTCCAGGCCCAGGCCGACTCGTGGCGAGCGGCCTCGGTGCGGAGGGGCAGACCGAAGATGCGGATGAAGCCGATGGAGGCAGCGTGATCGTAGGCATCGTCGGCATCGTAGGTCGCCAGCGTGCGGTCGTACAGCGAATCGTCGCTGCGCCGGCCCACGACGTAGGCCTTGCCATGGTCCAGGCGCATGCGCACCTGGCCGTTCACCACCCGCTGGCTGGAGTGCACGTACTCGCGCAGGTCGCGGTGCAGGGCGCTGAACCAGATGCCGTCGTAGGTGGCCTGCGCGGTCTCGTCGGCGACGAGCCGGTTGAAGCGCAGCTGCTCCTTGGACAGCGTCAGGCTCTCGAGGGCCGCGTGGGCGGTATGCAGGATGGTGGCCGCGGGCGCTTCGTAGATCTCGCGGCTCTTGATACCCACCAGGCGGTCCTCGACGTGGTCGATGCGGCCGATGCCGTGCCTGCCGCCGAGATCGTGGACACGCTGCACCAGCTCGACGGGCGCGACCGTCTCACCGTCGAGCGAGACGGGCACACCGCCTTCGAAGCCGATGGTCAGCTCGGTGGGGATGTCGGGTGCGTCGCCCGGGGCGACGGTCCACTCGTAGGCGTCCGGTGGCGGGGTCGCCCAGGGGTCTTCCAGCACGCCCGTCTCGCAGGAGCGACCCCAGAGGTTGACATCGATCGAGTAGGGCGACGTTCGGGTGATGGGGATCGCGATGCCGCGCTCGTCGGCGTAGCTGATCTCCTCGTCACGCGAGAGCCCCATGCCCACGCGCATGGGTGCCACGACCTCGAGCTTGGGGTCGAGGGCGTGGACGGCGACGTCGAAGCGGACCTGGTCGTTGCCCTTGCCGGTGCAGCCATGGGCCACGGCATCGCATCGCTCGCGGTCGGCCACCTCTACCAGCAGCTGCGCGATGAGCGGCCTCGCCAGCGCCGTGGCCAGCGGGTACACACCCTGGTACAGCGCATTGGCCTGCAGACTGGGCCACACGAACTGGCGGATGAAGCGCTCGCGCCCGTCGACCACGTAGGCTCGGCTGGCGCCGGAGGCCAGCGCGCGCTCGGCGACGCCGGCGAGCAGCGAACCGCCACCAAGGTCGACCGTCAGGGTCACCACCTCGGTGTCGTACTGCTCCTTGAGCCAGGCCACCGCGACGGACGTATCCAGCCCACCCGAATACGCGAGCACGACCTTCTTCACCACGTACCTCCGGACCTTGTCGTTGTTCGAGCGACCTGTGGCTCGCATCCGCGAGCAGGCACGAGGGGCGCCCGGCGAGACGGGCGCCCCTGGATGTGCGTAGCACGGCGCAGTGGAGGCTCGCTGTCCTGCATTAACATGCGCGCGCCGGTCGATTGTTGCATAGTCATGCATCTCCTGCACGCCGCGTGCTCCGGCACGTAGCGATGTCCGGATGGGTTGCGGTGCAGTCGGCTGCCTGCGGGGACGGTATGGGCTGGTGCAGGCGATCACTCCGGCCGGACAGGGTCCTGCCCGGCGCTGGTGACTTTGGACCACTACCCGACTTTCAGCCCAGCAGGTTGACTGGCGCCATGGCACGCCAGAGTCAACCCGTCGTTGCACCCGCCGAACGCAGGCGCCGCAGATCCCGATCAGCCGAGGCAGCCGACTCCGTCCGCTGGCGCCTGTGGATGGCGATGCTTGCGCTCACCATCGTGCCGACGACCGCCGGCATCTTCCTCGCCATCCGGCTGTGGCCTAACGGGCCGGAACCGGTGCCCCTGGAGGTGAGCCTCGCCATGCTGGCGCTGCTGACCGGCGCCGTCATCGCGGTCATCGTGCTGGTGCGTTACTTCTTCCATCCCTTCCAGGAGATGGCCGATTCACGTGCCGAGCTGCAGACGCTCTATCGCGAGGCCC
>DATHSE010000297.1:0-35386 GCA_035464455.1 Anaerolineae bacterium
AAGACCTACTACCGGTTGCGCTCGGGCTGGTGGGTGGAGGCCGCTACCACGAAGATGGCCGGCCTCGATCGAGTGGCTGACGAAGCCATGCGCATACAGGCCGGCGGCGGCGTGACCCGCACCGACGGCCTGGATGAGCTCATCGCGTTCTCCGAGTTCTGGGGCGAGGAGATCCCCAGGCTCCGCGAGCGTTGGGAAGGGCGGCGCGCATCACGAAAGAGGGAAGCATGACCACGACCACGATCGACGGCGCAGCTCCCATCAGGACCGAGGGGCTGACCAAGCACTACGGGGACGTCAAGGCACTGGTGGATCTCGACCTGGAGGTTCGGCGCGGTGAGGTCTTCGGCTTTCTCGGACCCAACGGTGCCGGCAAGACCACGACCATCCGCAGCCTGCTGCACTTCATCTTCCCCACGGCCGGCAAGGCCACGGTGCTGGGCCTGGATGTCGCCACCCACGCGGTGGAGGTGCGCAGCCGTATCGCCTACATGCCGTCCGAGTACTCGCTCTATCCCAAGCTGACCGGGGCCGAGAACCTGGCCTACCTGGCCAACCTGCGCGGTGGCGTGGACGCAGCCTGGGTCGGACAGCTGGCCGAGCGCCTCGAGGTCGACCTGACTCGCAAGGTGGGCGACCTGTCGACCGGCAACAAGCAGAAGGTCGGTCTCATCCAGGCCTTCATGAACAAGGCCGAGCTGGTCATCCTCGATGAGCCCAGCACGGGACTCGACCCGCTGATGCAGCAGGAGCTGCAGGCGATGATCCGGGAGGTGCGGGACGATGGGCGCACCGTCTTCCTGTCGAGTCACAGCCTGGCCGAGGTCGAGCGTGTCGCCGATCGCGTGGGCATCCTGCGCCAGGGCCACCTGGTGGTGGTCGAGCGAGTCGACGCGCTCAAGCGCAAGGCCATCCGGCGCATCGATCTCGAGTTCGAGGCTCCGGTCGAGGCGGTGGCCTTCGAGGCCATCAGTGGCGTGCGCTCGGCAGAGGCCCGGGGCAACAGCGTGATCATCTCGTTCGAAGGCTCGGTGAACGCGCTGCTGCGCACGGCGCTGGAGCACGACGTGGTCAACGTCAACAGTCGCGAAGCCGACCTCGAGGAGGTCTTCCTCGCCTACTACCATGGGAACGGCAGCGATGTTGCGTGACCGGCTGCTCGGGAGCGTCTTCTCCAAGACCATCCGTGACTGGCTGCTGTGGACGGTCATCGCGGTCATCGCCATGTGGCTGATCTCCGGGCTCTACATCGCCATCATGGCCTCGACAGGCGATGCCTACGTCACCATGCTGGAGGACCTGCCCGAGTTCATCGCCAACATCTATGGCGCGAGCGACAGCACGTCCCAGGGCATGGCCATGAGCGGCATCTACAACCTCATCGGGCCGCTGGTGCTGCTGACCTACGCCATCGGCCTGGGATCGAGCGCCGCGGTCGGCGAGGAGGAAGCTCGCAGCCTGCCCATCCTGCTGTCGAGCCCCTTGCGCCGCCGCTCGATCCTGCTGGCCAAGGCTGCCGTCGCCGCCATCGGCGTACTCGTCATCATCGCCCTCACGGGGGCCAGCGTGATCGTGATCTCAGCCGTGGTGGGCATGGACCTGTCCGACCAGAACGTGCTGGCGGCAAGCGTCCAGCTGCTGGGGATGGTCCTCCTCTTTGGTGCCCTGGCGCTCGGCATCAGCGCATGGCGCGGATCGTCCTCCATCGGCGTCGGCGTGGCCGCCGCACTGGCGCTGCTGTCCTACGTCGCGACCACGCTGCTGCCGGTCGTGGAGGACCTGGCCGACGTCGCCAGGCTGACCCCCTGGTACCTGTTCAGCGGCGCTGAATCTCTGCGCAGCGGCATCGACGTCGTCCTGCTCGGCATCGCCCTCGGCCTGGCAGCCCTGCTCTTCGGCGCCGGACTCTATGCGCTCGAACGACGAGACCTGAAGGGATAGCACCATGACCACGACCGCCATCCCGGGCGTGCGAAGCCGCCAGCGACTCGCCCTCACCAACAGCTTCACCAAGGCCATCGCCGATCGCCTGCTCTTGACGCTCATCGTCGGCATCGGGGTGGGGGCCATGGGTCTCGCCATGGGACCCATCTACCTCGCCCTCGAGGATGTCCTCGAGGAGATGCTGGCGCAGTTCCCCGAGTCCATCATGGCCATCGCCGGCGGGGCCGACATGACCACCGCAGCGGGCTACTACACCGGTGAGATGTACTCGATCGTGGTGCCCTTCGCGGTGATGTTCGTGGCCGCCACCTCGGTGGCACGGGCCTTCGGCGGGGAGATGGAGAACGGGACCATCGGCCTGGTGATGTCGACGCCGACGCGACGAACGCGCCTCGCGACCGAGAAGGCCGTGGCCATGATCATCCACGTGGTGCTGGCCGCGGCGCTGGTCGGCGTGATGGTCTGGATCGGCATCGTTGCCAGCGGCCTGGACATCGCCGTCGGCAACGTCTTCGCCATCAGCCTGATGCTGTCGCTGGTGTCGGTGTTCGTGGGCGGCATCTCGATGGTGGTCTCCATCCTCAGCGGCCGAGGCGTGCTGGCCATCCTGGCCGGCATGCTCGTCGCCATCGCCATGTACGCCTGGTCCAGCTTCGTGCCCATGGCCGAGGCCATCGCCGACCTTGCCTGGCTCTCGCCCTGGCACCACTACATCGGCACCGACCCGCTGGGCAGCGGCGTCGACTGGGCGTCTGCGGCGCTATTGACCCTGCTCGCGGTCGTGCCGCTGGCCGTCGGCGTCTACCTCTTCAAGCGGCGAGATATCGCGGCCTGAAGGTCCGGGACCAGCCGACGCCGACGTCCTCAGCTGATCGGGCGTCGGATCACAGCGGTGGCTCAGGCCTCGCATGGCGAAGCGGCTCCTCCGCCGCTGGGCCGGCTGCTGGGCCTGCCGATGGGCCGTCTGCTGGGCCCGCTGCTGGGCCGATGGCCGCGGTTGGCAGGTGGGCGGCCGGGTGTGGCGCCGCTCGACGGCGGACCGGTGCACTCCACCAGAACCACAGCGCTACGGTGACGGACATGGCACCGAGCATGATGTAGAGCGCCGGCAATGGGCCGACAGCGCCGGCCAGCCAGCCGGCGACGAGGGTGGAGACCGACGACACCGCGAGCGCCACGCCGAAGTCGACGGCGAAGACGCGGCCACGCACGCGGTCGGGCGTGGCCCGCTGCAGCCCGAACGATGAGAGCGTCCACTGGGCGCCGCCACCGAGGTGGCCGATGAAGACGAAGACGGCCGCGGCCCAGATGACCGGCGACAGCGGCAGCAGCGCGTAGCCGACGAGGTAGATCGCGAAGGCAAGGCTGATGCCCCGCAGCAGGAGCGACTGATCGTCGGACGCGTACCTGCGGGCCGCGAACGGTCCCACCAGCGAGCCGAGACCGCGCGCCGCGAAGAGGATGCCTACGCCCACCTGCCCGGCACCCCAGATGTCATCGCTGGTGATGGCCAGCATGTGGACGATGCCGGTGGCCACGCCAAAGGTGGGCTTGGTCAGCAGGAGCGATGCGACCGCATGGTCTTTTCGGGCCAGGGCCAGCGTCTCCGTGACGGTCGAGATGAGCCCCTGCAGGCCCACGGGCGCGTCCTCGGGGGTCGCGCCGGGCTCGCGCAGCGAGCGCTTGACCGACCAGGCCAGGGCTCCCGAGACCAGGAACAGCAGCGGGTACAGCAGAAAGGTGACCTCGCGCCCGACGGTCGCCGCGACGATCCCGCCGATGGCTGCACCGAAGGCGACCATCGTTCCCCACGCCGAGCCGATGAGCGCATTGGCGGTGGGAAGATCGGCCCGCTCGACGAGGTTGGGCAGGGAGGCCGAGACCGTGGGCTCGAAGAAGGCAGCGCCGAAGGCCAGCAGCGCCACGACGGCGAACGCGATCCAGATGCTGTCGGCATCGACCGCGAACAGCAGGCCGACGCAGACGATACCTCGGCCGATGTTGGCACCGGCCAGCATGATGCGGCGGTCGAAGCGGTCGGCCAGCATGCCCGCGATGGGCGTGGCTACCAGGAACGGCGCCATCTGCAGGACCAGGATGACCGAGGCGGCGGCGGCCGAGCCCGTCGTCTCCAGCACGAGGTCGATGAGGGCGACCGTGGCGAACCAGTCGGCCGCGAAGGCGACCAGCAGGGCGACATACAGGCGCGCGAAATCAGGGTTGCGCTGCAGCAACCCGATGATCGATCGGACTCGGTGCATTCGTCCTGAGTCTATGCCCCCGCGCGGGCAGGCCGCGACGTGGCACACTCGGGCGGATGGATGCCACGCGACGATTGAGGCGTATTCTGCGGCGGGCGCGATCGGGGCCGTCGCACAGGACCAGCGGCAAGCCGCGCAGCGAGCAGGGCCGAGAGCCTCCGGCGGTGCCCCAGGGCTGGATGACCGGACCGCCCGACTACATCGGCATCGGTGTGCAGAAGGCAGGCACGACGCGCTGGTGGAAGCTCATCGCCAAGCACCCCGACGTCGTGGGCGAGCTGAAGGAGACGCACCAGCTCAGCCGCTTCGGTTGGCGACCCATGTTCGAGGCCGACCGCGAGGCCTACTATCGCTACTTCCCGAAGCCTCAGGGCAAGCTTGCCGGCGAGTGGACACCGCGCTACATGAACGTGCCCGGCGTGGTGGACACGATGAAGGCACTGGCGCCGGATGCCAAGCTGCTGGTGCTGCTGCGCGACCCCGTGGAGCGCTATCGCTCGGGTGTGGGCCAGTGGCAGAAGCACAAGGAGCGACGCGGCAAGCGGCCCAACCTGTGGGCCGGCCGCAAGGACGCGTATGCGCGCTCCTTCTATGCCTATGCCCTGCGGCCCTACGTGGAGGCCTTCGGCCGTGAGCGACTGCTGGTGTTGCAGTTCGAGAAGTGCCT
Organism: Anaerolineae bacterium; assembly: GCA_035464455.1. Classification (GTDB taxonomy): domain Bacteria; phylum Chloroflexota; class Limnocylindria; order Limnocylindrales; family CSP1-4; genus JAFMJV01. The sequence continues at coordinate 4,873 of DATHSE010000297.1, forward strand.
CCAGGACCCGGCGGCCGAGTACCAGCGCACGTTGGCCTTCCTGGGCCTGCCTGCGTGGACTCCGCCGCCTGAGATCCTGGGCAGGCGCGTGAACGTGGCCAAGCGACGGCCCACGCCGGCCGAGCTGGGCGAGCCGGCCGACCTGGTGGCGTCGCTCGAGGAGGACGTACGCGAGCTGCTGGAGCTGGTGCCTGAGATCGACCTCTCGCTGTGGCCCAACTTCCGACAGCTCGCGCCCGGGGGCGCATCCGACCCCGACGCGTGAGCGGACACGCAGCAGGCGGCCCGCCGCGCTGGCGAGCCGCCTGCTGTTGCCCAAGCGAGAGCTGCTACGGGGTGATCTTGACCAGGCTGCCGGCACCCGGCCCCATCATCGTGCCCGCGGACACATAGATAGCGCCTGCGTCATCGACATCGAGGCCGCCGAGGGCCATGAGCTGCTCACCGCTGGCCAGCAGCGCCGGCTCACCCCCGCCGGGCGGCACGCTCATGACCGCGCCGATGGGCGGAGCCTCGCCCAGGAACACGCCCATCAACCCGTCGTGCGCGAGCTCAGCCACGTACAGGGTGCCATCAGGCCCGAAGGCCAGGCCCATGATGCTGCTGAAGCCGGCAGCATACTGGGTGGGCTCTTCCCCCTCCGCCACGCGCCAGACCGAGGCACCGCCCACGGGGAACGGGCCGCCGGTCAGCTCACCCACGTAGAGGGCGCCATCGGGGCCAAGCGCCACCGATGTCGGCACCGACTGCACCGGGATGTGGATCGTCTCGCCGTCGGCCCCCTCCGCAGGAACCTCGCCCTCCGCAGGTGCCTCGCCCTCGGCCGGAGCCTCGCCCTCCGCAGGTGCCTCGCCCTCGGGTGGCGGGCCCATGGCCGCCAGCTCCTCGGCGGAGAAGGGGTGGGTGGTGAAGGGGATGGCGGCGATGAGCGATACGCTGCCGTCGTCGGCCACCTTCAGCAGCGTGTTGCCACCCGCGTCGGCAACCGCCACCCCGCCCTCGATGATCTCGATGGCATAGGGGTTGGAGTCGACGTGTCCGCCCCACGCGGCGTCCGGGTCGACATCCGATTCGAAGGCCGCCACGTCAGCGACCGGCTCGAGGGATCCGTCGGACGTTGCCTTCATCAGCCAGCCCGCAGCGGCGAAGTCCTCTGGCATGCCAGCGCGCACGGCAGGGTCGGCACCGAGGTTCATGACCAGGTAGAGCGAGCCATCCTCGGCGAGGGTGATGTCCGAGACGCCGCCGATCTCCGGGCCGGCGCCAGCAGACGTGAGGCCCTCGATGACGCGTTCGACGCTGCCGTCCACGATGCGCGCGACGCTGCCGGTAGGTCCGTAGCACATGCCGCCCGGGCTGTCGCCGAAGCCGATGTCGATGCAGTCCTCGCCGGCCACACCGGCTTCGGCCACGTAGATGCTGCCGTCAGTGGCGACGAAGACGCCGCGCGGCGCATTGAGGCCCTCGGCCAGAACCTCGATGGTCGGGTCTTGCGCGGCCACCGGCGTGATGGCCGACACCAGCAGCATGGTCGTCCCCGCGATCCCGAATACATGACGTGATCTCATGGGTGGTCTCGTCCTCCTCTGCGAACCGAGCCCCCCGAAGAGCCTCGCGCTCTTCCAGTCTCACGGCCAGACCTGAATGTATACCCCAGAGGTGGCTAAATGTCAGCCCCTAAGCGGGGTCATCGACGGTCTGCACCATCAGGCGCGCCCGCTCAAGCACCTCGGACAGCATCTCCAGCGTGAGCCGTCGGGTGAAGGTGTTCTGCTGGCTCGGGTGGTACGACCCCAGCAGGGTGTAGGCTCCGATCCGCACCTGGGCGCCGTGCCCGAAGCGCGGCCTGGGCGAGATCCGCGGTCCCTCCTTCGGCAGCACACGCAGCACCGCGTCCCAGGCGTAGCCTCCCAGCGCGAGGATGACACGCACCCGGCCCAGCGCACGCAGCTCGCGCTCCAGGAAGGGCAGGCAGTTGTCGCGCTCCCTGGTCGTGGGCTTGTTGGCCGGAGGCGCACATCGGTTCACGGCGCTGATGTAGGCGTCTTCCAGCAGCAGACCATCAGCAGGGCTGACCGAGCGCGGTCGAGGCGAATAGCCCACGCGATGGAGCGCCTCGAAGAGCATCTCGCCGGAGACGCCGCGGCTGTCGCCGGTGAAGACGCGGCCGGTGCGGTTGCCGCCGTGAGCGGCGGGAGCGAGTCCGACCAGCAACAGGCGCGCGCGTGGATCGCCGAAGCCGGGAACCGGCCGGCCCCAGTACACAGAGTCGCGATAGCGGGCCACCTTGGTGCGGGCGGTCTCCTCGCGCCAGGCCACCAGGCGCGGGCAGCGACGGCAGCAGGTGATATCTGCGACCAGATCGCCGAGGCGATCGCCGCTCATGCCCGAGGTGCGTGAGCGTCCGGGGTCGGTTCCGAGGCGTCGAGACGGTAACCGGCCAGCGCGGCGCGCCTCCGCAGCTCGGCAGCGGCGTCGAGCGCGCTCGGCATCCCCAGCAGGTCGTCACGCTCGGCGATGGCGTCGATGAATTCGTCCCATGCCTCCTGCGACACGTAGGGCCGTTCCTGCCACTCGTTCCAGCCGGTGGCCTCACGCACTGCGGCAGACCCGAACCACGACAGCGGCAGTCCTTCCTGGTCTGCCGCTCTGAGCATCGCACCCGGTTCGACCGCGAGCAGCGCCCGCGTCAGCTCCACGGCTCGCCACGCCTGTGCGTCCCCGCTGCCGGAGCGTCGGGCCCGGTCGCCAACCGCGCCAGCTGCATCCCAGTCGTCGAAAGCCGCGGTGGTGCGGATCCGATCACCGCCGCAGGCAAGCTGACCGATGGCATCGAAGATGACCCACCCGGCGACTGCCTGCGACAGCAGGCGTGGCCTCACCGAGCGGACGGAAGCGGCGAGGCGAAGCGTGTCGTGAGCGATGCTAACGTGCGGGCGGTCGCTGCCGGCCAGGTCCGCCAGCCGATCCATGGCCGCGCTGAACTCGGCGCGCGCGGTGTCAGCACCCGCGTCCATCTCAGCCTCACCGCTCGGGGGCGGCATGAAGGCTTCCTCGGCGACGCGGCTGGCGAACACCGCAGCCACGGCCTGCCTCATCGGCTCGTCCCGCATCCGGCGCAGGGCCACGTGCGCATCTGGCACGCCGGCGAGCCCGAGTCGGGCGGCCAGCTCGGTCCAGCCGATGGCTCCGCTGTCGCTGACCTCCTCGAAGCCCAGGAACACGTGACAGCCATAGCCGTCGAGCGAGAGTTCGAGGCCGTGCTGGCGCAGATCCCGCAGCTGACGCAGGTACTCGAGCCCGCTGCGCTGGTCGCGAAGGATGAGGAAGCCTTCGGGATCGTCGCCCAGGTGGAGCGCCTCAGCGACACCTGGGATGCGCACGTGGGCACGCGGATACCTGTTGAGGAAGACGACCAGCGAGCGTCGTTCGGGCGCACCGTGGGGGCCGCTGGGTGCGTCGTTGGTGTAGGCGAAGACGTCGGCCGTTGGGTGCTCGCCTTCGAAGGCCGTCAGCTGCCGGAAGCCCGCCGCTCCAGAGAAGCGCCAGCGCTCGTGCAGCAGCGGACTGATCTCCCGCCGATGGCGCTCGAGCAGACCCCCGTTCGGCCATTCGTCACGCTGCGGACGGCGGAACTCCATGCCGTACTGCTCGCTGTAGCCTTCGAACTGACCGTGGCCGAACATGGGCAGACCGGGCAACGTCGCCAGCATGGTCGCCACACCGAAGTACTTGTCATGGCTACCGAACTGGTCGATGGCAGATCGTTCGTCGGGATTGTTCATGAAGTTCACGTAGCGGCCAAGGATGCGGGCATCGAACGCCACGGTCTCACGGATGACCTGCTGGTACTCGGCGTTCTTCTCGTCACGCAGCATGTGCATGAAGGCGCTGTTGTACACGCGGTGCATGCCCAGCGTGCGCACGAAGTAGCCCTCCATCAACCAGAAGGCCTCGGCCAGCAGCAGCGTGTCGGGCACCTCGACGGCCACCCGGTCCACCACCTCGCGCCAGAACTCCTGCGGCATCAGGCGGCGCAACTCGTGGGCCGGCAGGGCGGCGGCCGATCGCGACGGGATGCCGGCTTCGTGGCCTGGCTGGGGATACCACAGGCGCTGGATGTGACGGCGTGCCAGCACCATGGCAGCGTCGAAACGGATGACCGAGAAGCGCCGGGCCACCTCGAGGATCTGGCCGATGACGGCCTCCCGCACGTCCGCATTGACGTAGTCGAGCTGGGCCGTGTCGTTCCAAGGGAAGCTGGTGCCGTCGTTGCCGTGGTAGATGTAGCGCACCTCGCCGCTGGCCTTGTCGATACGCTTGAAGACCACGGCCGCGTCGGAGGAGTCCCAGTAATGGTCCTCCAGCTGGATGACCACCCGGTCGTCGGGGGAGAGGTCCTCGCCGCTGAAGGAGTAGGACTCGAACGGCGGGTACGGCAGCGAGATGAACCGATCCGGATGCTGGACCACCCAATCCGAATCGATTCCCATGTGGTTGGGAACCATGTCGGCCGCGAGGCGGATGCCACGCGCGGCCGCGCGGTCACGCAGGTCGCGCCAGGCGTCGTCACCGCCCAGCTCATCGGCGATGCGGTAATCGGCCACCGAGTAGGCAGACGCCATGGCATCCGCGTTGCCGCGCATCTGCTTGATACGTCGCGAGGCGTGGCTGCGCTCCCACAGGCCGATGAGCCAGAGACCGCTGAAGCCGCGAGCGCGCAGCTCATCGAGCTCCTCGTCAGGCACGTGGTCGAGTCGGCTGATGTCGCGACCGTAGTCCCGGGACAGCTGCGAGAGCCAGACATACGTCGACTTCGCGACCAGCACCAGCTCAGCCATCCAATCGCGGTCCTGGCTGAACGCCTCCGGCTCGTCGTCGAAGGCGCCGAAGCCGGCGAGCGCTGCGGGCTCGGCGCGCTCGCCACTGCCGGGGCCGCGGCGCGCGTTGAGCCAGGCGATGCGCTCGATCTCGTCCAGCACGGCCAGGTGGCGATCGATGTGGAGCAGATCGGCGTCGTCAAGCCAGCCCGCCCAGTGGACGCGGATCCAGCGCAGTTGGGCGCCGAGTGACTGCGGGGCGGCCACGATCGGCTCGAGCAGCCGGTCGAGCAGCGTGCGCGCCGGAGCCTTGCGCTCCAGGTCGGGATCGTCGGGGTCCAGGTCGGCACCAGACAGGCCATCGAGCAACTGCTTCTGCGCTGCCTCCGAGAGCGACGGATGCGAGGTGAGCTCTCGGTAGGCGGCAGCGGCAGGATTGCGCGCCGCGATGCTCGTGAGCGCCAGCTCCTCCAGCGCCGCTTCACGCCCGGGCACATCACCCTTGTCGCGTGCCAGCCAGGCATCGACATCGACCTCGTCGAGGTATACCGGGAGCGCCGGGAAGGTCCGCTCATAGGTCACCAGGCCGTCGTCCACGCCTGTCTGCCCGAGACGCGTGACGAGGGCGCCCAGGGCGCGAGCCAGGGGGCCACCACCGGCGGGGTCGCCGCGGCGCTCGACGGCCACGGCACGGTGCCCCAGCTCATGGATGAGCCCGATGGCTGCGATCTCCGAGGCGGCCCGGGCGCGGTCGGCATCCTTGCTGACGAACCGCTCCGCCAGCGAGAGCGCACGTGAGGCATCGAAGGCGATGGCATCGCCGTCGCTTGAGAACAGGCTGGCGTCGAAGCCGTAGCGGTCGCGCGCGACACGCGCGATGCGGAAGTCCATCAACAGCACGATACCAGCGGCGGACACCCCTGCGCCGAGCGCGTGACCGTGCGCCGGATGGGCACTGGCAGGCGAACAGCCAGCTCAGTCGCCCTGGTGGGCGCCACTGCGGATGGTGAAACCGACGAGATTGCCCCGCGCGGGCTCATGGCGGATAGCGACGTCCCTGACAGCGGCGCCAGGTGGACCCTCCCACAGCTGGAGCAGCAGTCCGCGAAGCGCATCCTCGTCGCCCTCGGCCACGACCTCCACCGACCCGTCGGCCTGGTTCGACACCCAACCCTCGAGCCCGAGCCGGGCAGCCTCGCGTTCCACGAACCAGCGGAAGCCGACGCCCTGGACGGAACCCCGCACGCTGGCCACGAGGCGCTCCCTCCCGGACGGAGCCATCAGGCCGCGCTCCGGCTCGTGGCACCGGACCGAGGCCATGTCAGCAGCAGCACGTCCAGTGTCAGCTCCGGGTTGGCATAACCCTCGACGGCGAGCATGAGCCGGTCGAGGCGGTCGAGGAACTGGCGCAGGCTTGACCCGTCGATCGCGCTTGCGAGTGCCATCAGCTCATCCAGCTGGTCCAGGTCCCGGACACCCCGGCCATGGCCATGGCCCGCGACCGCCAGGTCACGGCCCAGGTCACGCCAGACCTCGATGATGAGATGGACGGCTCGCCGCCGCTCCAGCGGCTGAAGCCGTTTGGCAGCGGGTGGCACCTCGCCGCGAAGGGCGGCGTCGACATCCGCAGCATCGGTCAGCAGGTCAGCCGCCACGCCGAGGCGCGTGCGACGGTCGGCGGTGACGAGGTCGAGCAAGGTGCGGCTGATGCGGGCGCGCGCCAGCACCGCTTGCGGCTGGCTCGCCAGCCGGATGGCCAGACCGGGTCTGCCACCGGCGGCTATGGCCAATGCCCGGGACTGTGCAGGCTGGGCGTGGCCACCCTCGATCAGCATCTGGCTGAGCAGCTCGACCGGCAGCGTGGCCAGGCGCAGGCGGGCCGAGCGCGAGAGCACCGTCGGCAGCAGCGGAGCTGCGTCGTCGGCGCAGAGCAGGAGGCAGGTGGCAGGCCCGGGTTCCTCGAGGGTCTTGAGCAAAGCGTTCTGGGCATCGACGTTCATCCGCTGCGCTGCGGTGATCACGGCGATGCGGAAGCGGCCCTCCATGGCGGTAAGCGACAGGTCGGAGGCGAGCGCCTGGACCTGGCCGATCCGGATCTGCTCGCCGGCGCCTTCGGGCTCCAGGACGTGCAGATCAGGGTGGCCACCGCTCGCCACCCGGCGACACGCGCCGCAGTCACGGCAGGGACGCTGCGAGCTGTCGTCCGCCAGGCACAGCAGCCCGGCCGCCAGATCGAGCGCGAGGGTGGTCTTGCCGACGCCACGCGGTCCCACCAGCAGCAGGGCATGCGGTGGGTGTTCGCTACGTACGGCACGCACGACGGCACGGACCGCTGCCGCGTGACCGCGGGTCAGGAACGTGCCGCCGGGCGCGCTGAGCTCGGCGGCATGGTCCATGCGTTGCGACCTAGGCGTCGGCGTCGGCCTTGGGCGCTGCAGGCTTCCGGGTGGTGCGCTTGCGCGGGGGTGCCTTGGGCGCCTCGGCGGCTGCCTCCGGCTGGGCTGCCTGCTCGGCGGCTGCCTCCGGCTGGGCCGGCGCGCTGGCACGGCCCCGTCCATCGGGCAGCTGCCGCGTGGGCGCTTCGGGCTGCGCCTTGGCGGCGCCGGCCTCGCGTCGGGCTAGCTCGGCCTTCAGCAGCGCCTGCACCTCCGGCGGGACCTCGCTCCAGGGGTCGCCACCGGGCGTCTGCTCGATGGGATCCATGGAGCGGCTGAAACCACGTGGCGAGCTCGGCGGGCCGCTGCGGCTGCTGCGACCAGCGGGACCACGCGAGAAGCTCGGGCTGGAACCGACGCCGTAACGCTCGCGATCGATAGCGGTGCGGTAGCCGCCTCCGCTGCGGCCACCGCGGGGGCTGCGGCCGCCGCGCGGGCCGCGGCCGCCGCGGCCTCCCTGTCGCTTCTCGGACAGCAGGTACTCGGGGACCTCGGGCTCGTCCTCGAACTCCTCGTCGGCCGAGGCCGCGGGTGCCGAAGCCAGTGTCGGCGCCGTGTCGGCAGGGACGCCGATCTGGCTGTCCCAGACCGAGCCGAAGCCGGAGTGCTGGGGCAGCGTTGGCACTTCGTCCGGCAGGACACCGGCCGCCATGGCTTCATCGTCGATCAGCTCATCAGTGGGCTCATCGGTCGACTCCTCGACTTGGCCGCCGCGACCGCGACCGCGACCACCACGCCGGCGACGTCGGCGGCGCCCGCTACCTTCGTCTGAAGCATGCTCCTCGCTCGAAGCGACGACCTCGGCGACATCGGGCTCGGGCACAGCCACGGGCTCGGGCTCGGGCGCCGCGCCTCGACGTGAGAGCTTCTCGCCCGGCAGGGCCACCAAGGCAGCCGCCGATCTGTCGGCAGCGACGGCGGGCAGCGCCTCGGGCTCGACTGCGGGGGTGGCGAGGTCGGCTCGACTGGTGCGACGACGCCGGACGCCACGCTCGGGCCGGTCTGCCCTGTCGTCGGCGGCGCGGCGGCGGCGCGGGATCACGCCCGACTCCTTGTCGGGCACCGCGGTCATGGAGAGATCGCCTTCAGCGGCGACACGCCGGCCGCTGCGCACACCCTTCTCGACCTTGGCGATGTTGGTGATGTCGATGAAGACGTCGGCGACGTCGATGAGGTCGCTGCTGGTGTTGCCACGGAAGCTGACCACTTCGACTCGCACGCCCATCTGCTGCACGGCGGCGATGGCGGGGGCGAAGTCCCCGTCGCCCGAGACGACGACGGCGATGTCCAGCTTCTCGCCCATCCGCATCAGGTCCACGACGAGCTCGATGTCGAGGTTCGCCTTGATCCTGCCATCGCCGTACTTGCGGATGTCCTTGCTCACGACCTTGTAGCCGCTGCGAGCCAGGAAGGCATGGAACTGGCGCTGGTTCTCGTTGTCCGGATCGAGCCCGGTATAGGCATAGGCGCGCACGAAGTCACGACCCGCCGTCGCCGACTTCAGGAGGGTGACATAGTCGATGTCGATGCCAGCGGCCTTTGCCGCGTAAAAGATGTTCGCGACGTCAACGAAGACGGCGACGTTCTTGCTCACGCAGGACTCCTGTGTGGGGCGAGCCGCGCCGGGCGGCTCTGCGGGGCTGGACACGGCGAGCGACGGGCGCGGTCAAGGGCATAGCCCGGCGCGCATCTCGGCGTTCGTGTCCGATCGTTGCTGATGTGTCGGTCTCCTGCTGACGACCGGGCCCACGCGGGCTCCGCCGGCGTCTGATCACGACTGGTAGCGTCCCCAACTCAACGTGACCTCTCGCCCACGGGGCGGCGGGCCGGTCCTCGAGCGCGCCGCACCGGGTGATCGCAGGACCACGAAATCGGGTCACTGTCCGCACGCGCCCGGGGCGCTCGGGGCGTCTTGCATTAGAAACGCCGAGAGCTATGATACTCCAGGTGCGCTTGCCGTGAGCGTGTCCCTTTCGGGTGGGTGCCACCGCCCAGTTCTGACTCGACCAAGCTGCCTGTGCCGTGGGAGCAGTCGTCAGAGCAGGCTTGTCCATCCACCGGCGCTCGCCGGTGCACCGTCGTAGATCCAAGGAGGATCCCAGAACCATGCAGCTCAAGCGCATCGCCGGCCTGCTGGCCGCACTCGTCTTCGCCTTGGCCGTCGTCGCCTGTGACGGCGATGGTGACGCCACCGCAGCTCCGGCGGACTCGCCGGCGGTCGCCACCGAGGCTCCGGCGGAGTAGCCCAAGCGGCCGGCGAGTTGCCGGCTGCCACAGATCAGGGAACGGTCGGGGTGCGTGCCCCGACCGTTCCCGTTCCAGGGCATGGCACGGGCGTTGGTGGTGCGTCGAGGCACCGCTAGCGCGGAAAGCCGGCGCGAACGCGAGGCCTCCACGGGGAACAGACGCTGCCCGTAACCGATGCGCTGCTGCAACGTGACCTTGCACGCGCCGTCTACCCGTCTAGAATGTCGCCACGCTTGAGCGGCGGTGGCCGCTGTGTGGGGACGTTCCGCATGGACGACAGCGGGCGACCGGGAGGCGTGGTGACACCCACCGGGAGCCCTTGGCGACCTATTGGGTCACGGCTCTCATCGCAGCGACACAGCCGGACATGAGGTCGGCTCCATCCAGGGGCGGCCGTCATACCGTAGGAGGAGAACCCGGAACATGACTCGAAGGAGCCTTGGCGTACTTGCGGCAGCTGGCCTCTTGGCCACGGTCGCGGCGCCTGTCGCGGCCCAGGACTCGAGGGTCGTCACCATCCCGGACGGCGAGCCCGTCAAGCTCGGCGTCTACCAGGTCCTGTCAGGGCCCAACGCGGTGCTCGGCCAGGACATGGTCTACGGCATCCAGGTCGCGGTCGAGGACCGCGATGGCGAGATCCTTGGTCACCCCATCGAGCTGGTCATCCAGGACGAGCTCTGCACGGTCGAAGGCGGCGCACAGGCAGCACTTGCCATCGCCTCCGACCCGACCGTCGTCGGCGTCATCGGCTCATCCTGCTCCGATGCCACCGTCGGTGCCATCCAGACGCTGACCGAAGCCGGCCTGACCGCGATCTCCGGCTCCGCCACGCGGCCATCCCTGACCGAGCCCACCCGCGGCCCCGAGTACGAGGCGTTCCTGCGCACGGCCTGGAGCGATGCCATCCAGGGCAAGTTCGTGGCCGACTTCGCGCAGAGCATCGGCGTGACCAAGGCCGCCACCATCCATGACGGCTCGGCCTATGCCGAGGCGCTGGTGGGCGTGTTCGAGGATGAGTTCGAGGCACTGGGCGGAGAGATCACCCTCTCCGAGGCTGTCTCGGCCGGTCAGACCGACATGAACCCGGTCCTGACCAACGTTGCCCAGGGTGGGCCTGAGCTCATCTACTTCCCGGTCTTCACGGCTGAGGGCGGCTTCATCGCCGATCAGCACGCCGATGTGGCCGGCCTCGAGGACGTCATCCTCGTCGGCTCCGACGGCCTGTTCTCGCTCGACTTCGTCAAGGCCGCGGGTCCAGCGGTCGAGGGCATGTACCTGTCGAGCCCCAACTTCGGCGCCTTCCAGGAGGGCTACGCTGACCTGGTCGAGAAGTACCTCGACATCAGCGGCCTCGACAGCCCGCTGCAGGCGTTCCACGCGCACGCCTACGATGCCGCCAGCATCATGCTGGACACCGTCGCCCAGGTGGCCGTGGAGAACGAAGACGGCTCCATGGACATCGATCTCGGCGCGCTGCGCGAGGCCCTCTACGCCACCACCGACTATCCGGGTGTGACCGGCAGCCTCACGTGCACCGAGCATGGCGACTGCAGTGCGCCCATCATCGCCATCTATCAGGTCGGCGCCGAGACCATCGAGGACGAGGTCTGGCCACCGCCCGTGGTCTGGGCCCCGGAGGCCTAGTCATCATCATCCGGTCGAGCTGACCGGACGTGGCGACGAGCCGGGCGTCGAAGCGCCCGGCTCGTCCATGTCCATCACGCCGGAACCAGTAGCGGATCCAGAACCCGACCATGCGAACGACCCTGAGAACGCGCCGCGCCCCGAGCAGGACTGAGACCGCCTTCGAGGCGGCTGTCAGCGCCTTCCTGTGGGCCTTCCGCATCGTCCTCGTGCTCATCGTGGTGGTGGGATCCGTCATCACCATCAGCAGCGGCAAGTTCACCCTCGAGACATGGGTGGACCTGGTCGTCAAGGGCGCCGTGCAGGGCGGCATCTACGCCCTCATCGCGCTGGGCTACACGATGGTCTACGGGATCATGCGCATGATCAACTTCGCCCACGGCGAAGTCTTCATGATCGGCATCTTCTCCGGTTACTTCGCAGCCGAGATCCTCGATGAGCTGGGCATCCTCAACGCCAACGTGGTGGCGTCGCTCTTCTCCTTCCTGCTGATGATGGCCATCGCCGCCTGCGTCTCCACGCTCGTGGCGCTGGCGGTGGAACGCGTGGCTTACCGCCCCCTGCGCAACTCGCCCAGGCTTGTGCTGCTCATCTCGGCCATCGGCGCCTCGTTCTTCCTGCAGTACACCGTGGCCGGCCTGGTGGGCCCGGGCATCTTCCGCTATCCGACCATCGACATCCTCGAGGAGAAGGTGGGGCTGCCGGTCATATCGGCGCTGGGCATGAGCTGGATCCAGGTCGTCGTCATCGTCTCGGCCCTGGTGATGATGGCCGTGCTGTACCTCTTCGTGATGCGCTCCAAGATCGGCACCGCGATCCGTGCCGTCTCCGAGGACAAGCAGACGGCCGCCCTGATGGGCATCGACGTCAACCGCGCCATCGTCACCACCTTCGCGGTAGGCGCGGCCATGGCCGGCGCCGCCGGCGTGCTCTATGGCCTGCTGTTCGGCCAGGTGCAGTTCTACACGGGCTTCATCCCCGGCATCAAGGCTTTCACCGCGGCCGTGCTCGGTGGCATCGGCAACATCCCTGGCGCCATGGTCGGCGGCTTCGTGCTGGGCGAAGCCGAGTCCATCGGCTCACTGCTGATCATCGACGGCCTCGGTGTGCCCGGATCCGGCCAACTCAAGGACGTGATCGCCTTCACCATCCTGGTGATGGTGCTGATGTTCCGGCCGCAGGGCATCCTCGGTGAGCGCCTCTCGAGGTCGCGAGCGTGAGCACGGCGGCGGCTGTCAGCGGCCGGAGCGAGGGACTCGAGCGCCGCCTCGGGGCCTGGAAGCCGGTCCTCATCGCCGGTCTCCTCGCCGGTTTCGTTTCGCTGTACGTCACGCTCGTGGGGATCGTCGGCACCTTCCAGGAGAGGGAGATCGTCGAGGACGTGGTCACCGTGGGCGAGGCGGTGCTGGTGCTCACGGCGGTGCTGGCCGGCTACGTCGGGGCGCGACGGGCGCCGGGTGGCGTGCTCAACGCCATCGTCGGATCGGCCCTCGTGGGCCTGATGGCCGGGGCGGCGCTCTCGCTGCTGATCATCCTCGGCCCCATGGTGGACCTGCGCGCCTACCTGCCCAATGCCTCTCCCGACCTGTATGAGCTCATCTCCGGGGCGGAGTTGCTGGGCGTCGAGGATGCCCGCGACATGTGGCGCGGCGAGGCCTTCCCCATCACGTTCTGGTTCCCGGCCCTGGTGGGCATGTCGCTGGGCGCGCTGGGCGGTCTGCTGGCGCTGCTGCCGAGGACCCCGCGGGTGCTGATCCTCGTCAGCGTCGCAGCCATCGTCGGCATGGGCCTCTTCTCCAGCATCCTGCGCTCGCCCATGCTGCAGCGAGATGCCACGGCCGGCATCGCACGCGAGCTCTTCGCCTCCAACGGCCTGACCATCACCGGCGTGGTCCTGATCCTGGGCATCGTCATCGCGGTGTACCTGGTGCACCGGCTGGTGCAGCCGACGAGGCGCTTCCGGGCGCTGCCCCGGGAGACACAGCGACACCCGGCCATCGTCATCCCCGCCGGCGCCCTGGCGCTGCTCATCGTGCTGCTGCTGCCGCTTGGCTTCACCGGCTTCATCCCCTCGGTCATCGCGCTCATCGCGCTCTATGCGCTGATGGGCCTGGGTCTCAACATCACGCTCGGCATGGCCGGCCTGCTCGATCTCGGCTTCGTGGCGTTCTTCGCCGTCGGCGCCTACACCACCGCGCTGCTGACCTCGACCGGCGAGCTGGGTATCGCACAGTGGCCCTTCTTCGTGGCCATCCCCTTCGCCATGCTGGTGGCGATGGGCTTCGGGATCCTGCTGGGCCTGCCCATCCTGGGCATCCGCGGCGACTATCTCGCCATCGCGACGCTCGGGTTCGGGGAGATCATCTCCATCCTCGCCCGCTCCGACCTGCTCAAGGAGACCATCGGCGGCCCACGCGGCATCCTGAACGTGCCCAAGCCGCTGGCCTCGGTCGGTGTCGACATCCCGCCCGACCACTTCCTGGCAGGCCCCAACCAGATCTACTACATCTCGCTCATCTGCATCGCTGTCATCGCCTTCATCGCGGTGCGATTGCGTGACTCGCGCCTGGGCCGCGCCTGGGTGGCCATCCGCGAGGACGAGGATGTAGCCGAGGCGCTGGGCATCAACCTCGTCCAGACCAAGTCGCTGGCATACATGCTGGGCGCCGCCTTCGCCGGCCTCGGTGGCGCGGTCTTCGCGGCCCTCTTCGGCTCCATCATCTCCAGCTCCATCAACCTCAACGTCTCCATCCTGATCGTCACCATCGTCGTCATCGGCGGCATGGGCAGCATCCCCGGGGTGGTGCTGGGTGCCATCGTCATCATCGGCCTGCCGGAGCTCTTCCGCGAGTTCGCCGAGTACCGCTTCCTGCTGTACGGCATCGCGCTGATCCTGGTGATGCACTGGCGGCCCGAAGGCCTCCTGCCATCGAGGGTCGGCCGTGAGGCGCTGTATCACGAGGAGCAGACGATGGAAGGCGAGCCTTCGGGACCGCCGCCGCCCGACCCGGCCGATATCGAGCCCGCGACCAGCTCGAGCGGAGGAGCCTAGGCCGTGGCACTGCTCGAGACACGCAACGCGACCAAGCGCTTCGGCGGCTTGATGGCCGTCAACGACCTGACCTTCGATCTGGATGAGGGCGCCATCGTCAGCGTCATCGGCCCCAATGGGGCCGGCAAGACGACGTTCTTCAACTGCATCGCCGGCTTCTACCAGATCGATGAGGGCAGCATCACGCTCGACGGAACGGAGATCCAGCAGCTGCGCCCGGACAAGATCGCGCGCCTGGGTCTGTCGCGGACGTACCAGAACATCCGTCTCTTCGGCGGCATGACGGCTACCGAGAACGTGCTCGTGGGCCAGCACCAGCATCTCGATGCATCCTGGATCCACGCGGTGCTGCGGACGCGCGACCAGCGGGCGGAAGAGGCTGAGGCGCTGGCGGAGGCGGGCCGCCTGCTCGACTATGTCGGTCTCGCCGGTCGGCATGACCGGTTGGCCAGCAACATGCCCGACGGCGATCAGCGACGGCTGGAGATCGCCCGGGCGCTGGGCACGAACCCGCGCATCCTGCTGCTCGACGAGCCCACCGCCGGCATGAATCCGGCCGAGACCCACGAGATGACCGCCCTCATCCGTCGGCTGCGCGACGACCTGGGCATCACCATCCTGCTCATCGAGCACGAGATGCGCGTGGTCATGGACATCTCTGAGCGCATCACCGTGCTCGACTACGGTCAGCGCATCGCGGAGGGCACGCCGGCCCAGATCCAGCGCGACCAGCGCGTCATCGAAGCCTACCTGGGCAGGGCCGCCGCGGAGGCCGAGGCGGAGCGAGTCGAAGCGCAGGCCGAGGCCGAGCGAGTCGAAGCGCAGGCCGAGGCGGCGCCACGTGACACGCAGGCCCAGGACGAGAGCGCGGAAGCGCAAGCCCAAGCCTCCGCCGACCCGGCTACGAAGGACTGACTGACGATGGCGCTGCTCGAGATCGACGGACTGCACACGTACTACGGCAAGATCCACGCCCTGCGTGGGGTCTCGCTCAGCGTGGACGAGGGCGAGATCGTGACGCTCATCGGAGCCAACGGCGCCGGCAAGACCACGACGCTCAACACCGTCAGCGGCCTGCTCGTGCCCAAGCAAGGCAGCATCCGCTTCGGGGGCGAGGACATGACCCACGTGCCACCTCACCAGGTGGTCACGCGCGGCGTCGTGCAGGTGCCGGAGGGCCGGCGCATCTTCGCGCAACTGACCGTCGAAGAGAACCTCCGCATGGGCGCCTACATCGTCGATGACGGCAAGCTGGTGCAGGAGGGTGTCGACAACGCCTACGAGATGTTCCCGCGGCTGAAGGAGCGCCGCAGCCAGATCGCAGGCACGCTCTCAGGCGGCGAGCAGCAGATGCTGGCCATGGGTCGCGCGCTGATGACGAAGCCGCGCATCCTGCTGCTTGACGAGCCTTCCATGGGCCTCGCCCCCAACCTTGTCGAGTACATCTTCGAGACCGTCCAGCGCATCCATGCGGAAGGGGCCGCCATCCTGTTGGTGGAGCAGAACGCGGCCACGGCGCTGACCATCGCGCATCGCGGCTACGTGCTGCAGACGGGGCGCATCATCCTGGCCGACTCGGCCGAAGGCCTGGCGGCCAACGAGGACGTGCGCCGCTCCTACCTGGGCGAGATCTAGGTCGGCGGCATCCAGCCGCCCCTGCCGTGCCCGCGCGGGCGTCCCTGGCCGGTCCCGGCGCAGGGTGGCGCCGACTGGCTTGGCCTTGGTTCACCCGGCGTTCCATCGCGACCGGCGTAGCTCCCGGCGCGTAGATCCGGAA
This sequence comes from Anaerolineae bacterium, assembly GCA_035464455.1. Taxonomy (GTDB): domain Bacteria; phylum Chloroflexota; class Limnocylindria; order Limnocylindrales; family CSP1-4; genus JAFMJV01. The sequence goes on from DATHSE010000297.1 coordinate 20,848, forward strand.
CAGCTGGCGAACCAGCGTGACAGCTTGGGTCGACCCGCGTTCCACGGCGACGCGCAGGCCGGCGTGGAGGTCGCGATGGAACGCCGGGCGCACCACGGACGGCGTGACAGGCGACAGCAAGGTCGTCCCGAGCAGAGCAGCCGGTCGCCATGAGCGCAAGGCGGCCTCGCGCGGCGCCGGCGGTCGCCGGGCCGCCCTGCCCGGCACCCGGCCTCAGCCGGCCGTGGCACCACTCGTTGGCTGTCCGGTCTAGCCGGCTCCCCCGTGCCCGTGCATGCTGCCACCCCCGCCGCTGCGGCCCACGAAGGAAGACTCTGCCACCGACGGCTCCGCCGGGGGCGCCTTGGCGCCCTCGCTCAGGAAGCGCCGCAGGAACTGCTTGGTTGACTCCTCCCTGGGATCGTCGAGCACCTGTTCCGGAGGCCCCTCCTCGACCACGACGCCACCCTCCAGGTACAGCACGCGGTCCGCTGCCTCGCGCGCGAAGGCCATCTCATGGGACACGACGATCATCGTCGAGCCCTCATGAGCGAGCTGCTCCATGACCACGATGACCTCGCCGATGAGCTCGGGATCGAGGGCGCTGGTGGGCTCGTCGAAAAGCATCACCTTGGGCTCCATGGTCAGGGCGCGGGCGATCGCCGCGCGCTGCTGCTGGCCACCGGAGAGGCGCGAGGGATAGTCATCACGCTTGTCGATCATCTGCACCTTCTCGAGGAAGCGCTCGGCAGTCTCGATGGCCTGACGGCGCGGCACGCCCTTCACGGTCATGGGTGCCTCGATGCAGTTCTCCAGCACGGTCATATGGGGGAAGAGGTTGAAACCCTGGAAGACCATGCCCATCTGGGTGCGCAGCTGGCGTATCTGCGAGCGGCGCGCGCGGCCCTGTCGCTGCAGCGGGTCGGCATCGACACGCGCATCGCCCAGCCGCACGTAGCCCACCGTGGGCTCCTCCAGGAAGTTCAGACCGCGCAGAAAGGTCGTCTTGCCGGATCCGGAGCGCCCGATGAGCATGATCGTCTCATGCTGGCGGACAGCCAGGCTGATGCCGCGCAGGACATGCGTGGTGCCGAACCACTTCTCGATGTCGGCAGCCTCGATGACCACCTCACCCAGAGCCACCATCAGCGGTCACTCCTGGCCATGCGCCGCTCGAGACGCTCCTGGAAGTACGAGAAGACCACGGTCAGGATCCAGTAGACGACGGCCGCCAGGAGCAGCGTCTCGAAGTTGTGGAACTTGGACTTGCCGACGGTGCTGGCACGCCACATCAGCTCCTGGACCCCCATGAAGGACACCAGGGCCGAGTCCGTGATCATGGCGATGAACTCGTTGCCGACGGCCGGGGTGACGATGCGCACCGCCTGCGGCATCACGATGCGAGCCATGATGCGCCGCTGCGTCATGCCCAGGGCCGCAGCAGCCTCGCGCTGCCCGCGTGGCACGGCCTGGATGCCAGCCCGGAAGATCTCCGTCATGTAGGCCCCGTAGTTGAAGCCCAGCGCGAAGATGCCCAGCCAGATGAGGTCGATGGCCGATGCGCCGGGCCAGATCGTGGGCAGCGCCAGCCAGACGAAGAAGATCTGGACGATCAGCGGGGTGCCCCGCACGAGCGAGACGTACAGGGTCGCCAGCGCGTAGACCGGGGCCACCACGGAGATCCGGCCCATGGCCCCCAGCAGGGCGAAGACGATGGCCAGCAGGATGGAGGCCACCGCGATGAACACGGTGATGGGGACACCACCGAGGATGAACTGGACCCAGGGCCGCAGCCAGAGCAGGTCGACCGCGCCGCCGGCCACCAGAAGGGTCACCAGCCCACCGATGAAGAGGACCCAGGTGGCCACGAAGACGAGACGGAAGCGCAGCTTGCGGCGAGCGTCAGCGGCCGCGATCTGGCCGACGATGGCGTGCGCCTCCGGGGACGGGGCTGGCGCCCGTCCACCGGGACCCTGTCTGTCGGCAGCCATCGTCATGGCGCGTCCTCGATGGGAGGGAGGAGCCCAGGCCCCTCCCTCGGCTCAGGTGTGCGGAGCGGATGCTACTCCGCTGGTGGCATGGTGAGGTCCATGCCATACCACGTCTGGCTCAACGCCCTCAGCGTCCCGTCGGCGTGCATCTCGCCGATGATGGCATCCACCGCGGCCACGAGCGAATCGTTGTCCTCGATGCCGTTGTCGAAGGCCGCGGCCAGCGGCTCGTAGAAGACCGGCTCACCGAGGGCCATCACGGGCAGGCCCTCGTCGATGGCACCCTGGACCGTGGGCGCAGCAGTGAGCCAGCCTTCGAAGTCCATGCGCCCGGCTGCCCAGGACTCAGCGCAGTTACGGTCCGTGGGCAGCGTGGTGGCCACCGATCCCTCCGGGGGGACCGTGTCCGGCGTCTCCGTGCCGAAGTCGAGCTCACCGTTGTACCAGTCGAGGTAGGTGGTGCCCTCGCCCATGCACACGGTCGTCCCGGCCAGGTCGTCGAGAGTGGTGTAGCCGCTGTCGGTGCGCACGGCGAACTGGGCCGGCGTGTAGTAGTAGGGCTGCGTGAAGTCCAGGACCTCCTGGCGGGCCGAGGTGATGGTCACGGAGCCCACGCTGAAGTCCCAGCGGTCGGACCAGTTGCCGGCCGAGACGAGCGCGAAGTCGGGCGTCTCGAAGACGATGTCCACGCCGAGGCGCGTGGCGATCTCCGTGCCGACATCGATATCGAAGCCGTTCAGGCTGCCGTCAGTGTCCAGGAATGACTGCGGCGGATAGGCCGGGTCGGTCGACATGCGGATGACGCCGTCGGCCTGGATCCGCGCGAGCATGTCCGGCTCGGCCTCCTGCGCGACGGCGGGGGCGGCGAACGCCAGCGCCAGCAGTGCTGACGACGAGACGGCGAACGCACGCCTGCTGCGAGTGCCCATTGACATCATTGCCCTCCATAGTGCATTGGGTCGACCCGTTTTACCACGCGACGCAAGTGCCAGGGGCTCGTTCGCGCGCTCCGTCACCCGAATGGAACGCTGATGCTACGCCCTCGCATGACACGCGCCGTACACTTGCGGCATGGATGCCGAGGGCTGGTTGACGAGCGAGCTGGCGTCCTTCGGCTGCGCAGCCTGCGGTCAGGCGTACGGCAAGGGTCACATCCACCTCATCGCGCAGCGCGAGGAGCTGTACTTCGTCGACCTGTCGTGCCAGCACTGCGGCTCGCAGGCTGTCGCCATCGTGACCATCGAGCTCGACGGCGAGCGCGCCACGCTGGAAGGCGGCGAGCTGGTGCGCGCCCCCAGCGCGGATAGCGCTGCCGATGCCGCTCCCGATGGTCCGCCCATCAGCACTGACGACGTGCTGGACGCTCACGAGGTGCTCAAGGGCTTCGAGGGCGATGTCCATCAGCTCATCGCACGCTTCCGCGGAGAGGAGCGTTGAGCGAGTCCCCGCGCTTCGCCCACGCCAGCGAAGCGGAGCTGGCCCGCATCCTCGACTACTACAAGGTCGAGTGGCGCTACGAGCCCCACACCTACCCCATCCGCTGGAACAGCGAGGGCATGGTGGTGGAGTCGTTCGCGCCAGACTTCTACCTGCCGGACCTGGACCTGTACCTCGAGCTGACCACGCTCAAGCAGAGCCTGGTACGCAAGAAGAACCGCAAGCTGCGGCACCTGCGCGAGCTCTATCCCATGATCCGGATCAAGCTGTTCTACGCGCGTGATTTCAGGGCCCTGATGCTGAAGTACGGTCGCCTCGATGCTGCCGCCTCGCTCATCGGCATCGAAGGCCAGCCTCCCCCCAGGCGGGTCGCCGCGGTCGCTTCCGCCGCCGGTCCGCGATCCGGGCAAGCCACCAGCTGACCTCCCCTGGGTCAGCCCACACCAGCCATGAAGGAGGGCGGAGCCTATGTCCGCGTCGAGTCTGGAGAAGGACGTCGCCGAGGTGCTCATCGACGAAGCCACCCTGCAGGCAAAGGTGGCCGAGCTCGGCGCGCGCATCTCGGCCGACTACGCCGACCGGCAGGTCACACTGGTGAGTGTGCTCAAGGGTGCGCTGCCCTTCATGGCCGACCTGATGCGGGCCATCACCTCGCCGGTGCGCATCGACCTCATGGAGGTGTCCTCCTACGGGGGCTCGACCGAGACCTCGGGGCGGGTGCGCATCCTCAAGGACCTGTCCTCGTCCATCCAGGGTGAGCACGTGCTCATCGTCGAGGACATCATCGACACCGGCCTGACGCTCAACTACCTGACCCAGTATCTGAGCGGCAAGGAACCAGCCAGCCTCGGCATCTGCACTCTGCTCGACAAGCCTGCCCGCCGGCTCGTGGATATCGATCTCACCTACTGCGGCTTCGAGATCCCCGACCGCTTCGTCATCGGCTACGGGCTCGACTATGACGAGATCTATCGGAACCTGCCCTATATCGGCGTGCTCAAGCCGGAGGTGTACGGCGGCGCGTGAGGCGGGGTCTGGGGCGCGGGCGAACGCTCATCGCCATCGGCGCCATCATCGGCATCCTCTCGATGCCCCTCAGCTGGCAGAAGGCCGGCGGTGTAGTGCTGGAGGTGCGCACCGCGTGGGGCTTCGCCGGACCCGGCTGGCTCATGTTCATGGCCGCGGTGCTGATGCTGGCGCTCATCCTGCTGCCCTACACCAGCCGGACGCGGCAGATGGCCATCGATCGGGCAGGCGCCTACCTGGCCCTGCTGCTGATAGCGCTCGGCGGCCTCGGTGCCGCCGTCCTCGAGCTCGTCGGTGGGTCGGAGGCATACAGCCTCACGCCGCTTGATGCGCCCGGCCTGTGGCTCGCCATCGTCGGCATGGCCATCGCGGCCTGGGGTGTCCTGGAGCTGATCGCGGAGAAGCCGACGCCGCCATAGCCGGGTCCTGGGTGGGGTGCTCCGATCGCCGACTCGGTATACTCCCACGGAGTATCCAGACGCAGCAGGAGGTAGCGTGGCAACGACCCCGGGCAGCAGCCGCCGGCGAGCGGCCAGCGAACCACGTCCGTACGGCGGCTCCCGCGAGCAGGTGCTGCGCAGGCTGGCCCGCATGGAGGGCCAGGTCCGCGGCGTCGCGCGTATGATCGAGCGCGATGAGGACTGCATGGACGTGCTGCAGCAGACGGCGGCGCTGCGCGCCGCCGTGGACTCGGTGTCGATGCTGCTGATGGAGGATCACGTGCACGGCTGCGTGACCTCGGCGCTCAGGAGCAGCGAGGCTGACGCGCTGGCCAACGAGGTCATGGATGTCGTCCGCCGGGGCATGGGCCGACCGGTGCGGTCGAGCCGTGCCGGCGGCGAGCCCTGACTTCGCTGGCGATCCGGCACGGCCGTTATCCACCCCCGCAGTGAGGTTATCCACACAGCGTTGCGCCGATGCACCACGGTTCGTGGATAACCGGCTTGACGTCTGCGCTCCCCGCTCAGGACACTGCCCTTCCTGCACCATGCGGTGCCTTCCATGGTGTCGTGCAGCGGCGGAGTACGGTAACGCCACCCGAGACGATGCGGGGAGAGATCAACGCGCGACGACCGTCCGGGCGTCGGAAGACCGAAACGCCGAGGGGTGCGAGGAACGTTCCAGCGCCGGGAGCGGCTTTGGCCCGGGATCCGTGTTTGCGACGACGACCGCGAACCGGCCACGAGGAGGGTCGCTTCCGGCGCATCTCCCTGTCGTGTCGCGACCACAGGCGCAGCCCCATGCCGACGCGCAGCCGGCTCTCGAAGGGACCTAGATCGATGACCGGATCGCGCGCTGCTGCACGGCAGGAGCTGCCCACCGATGCGGACCAGCTCGAGCCCATGGGCGAGGAGTTCGACCTGGCGCTGGAGGCCGGTCTGGATGAGCTGGGCCTGCTGAACGGGCCGGCCGCGGCTCCGCTCGCGAGGCGATCGTACGAAGCACACGCGCGCCTGCTGCGGGACTGGAGCGCGGCCATCAACCTGACTGCCATCCGGGAGCCGGCAGCGATCGCACGTCGGCACACCTGCGACTCGCTCAGCGCGGTGGACCGCCTGGCCGGGCTCACGGTGCCTGGAGCCACGCTTCTCGACCTCGGCTCGGGCGGCGGCTATCCCGGCCTGCCGCTGGCCGCGGCGCTGCCGCTGACGCGCGTGGCGCTGGTCGACTCGGTGGGCAAGAAGGCACGCTTCCTGCGCGTGGCAGCCACTGCCGTGGCCTCCGTCCTCGCGACGGCGGCCGACGCCGCTCCCACCATCGAGACCATGTCGGAGCGTGCCGAGGATCTCGCCGAGGAGCCGGACCAGCGGGCTGCCTGGGGCATCGTCACCGCCCGTGCCGTGGGCTCCCTGGCGGAGGTCATCGAGCTGGCCATGCCGCTGGTGCGCGAGGGAGGCGCGGTCGTGGCCTGGAAGCGCGAGGAGGAGCGAGGCGGCCTGCGCGCCGAGCTTCGCGACGCCGGCTCGATCATCCGCGCCAGCGGTGGCGGACGTCCCGAGGTGCTGACCATCGAGGCCAGCTTCCTTGCCGGCCATCGGCTGGTCGTCGTGCCCAAGCAGCGTCCCACCCCAGCCGGCTACCCGCGTCCAGCCAGCATCCGCCGGCGACGCAAGCGCTGACGACGGCAGCACGCGGTCGCCCGCGCCGCCATGACCCGCCGCCTCGCTGTGCGGCGCCCTGCTAACCTCGCGCCGATGCGCGTCGCCGTCGTCTCCGACATCCACGCCAACCTGCCCGCCCTCGAGGCCGTCCTCGAGGCCGTGGGAGGATGCGACCAGCTGTGGGCTCTAGGCGATGTCGTCGGCTACGGTCCCCATCCCGACGCGGTGGTCGAACGACTACGGGCAGCGAGCGCCGTCGCCGTCCAGGGCAACCATGACGCTGCGGTCCTTGGGCGCATCCCCACCGGTACCTTCAACGAGACTGCGCGCGCGGCCGTGGAGTGGACGGCGAAGACGATGAGACGCCAGAACCTCGACTGGCTGGCCGGGCTGCCCGAGACGCGAGTCGAGGGCGACTTCACACTGGCGCATGGCAGCCCGCGCGACCCGCTCTGGGAGTACCTCTTCTCGATCCCCGCCGCCCGCATCAACCTGGCTGCCTTCGGGACGCCCTACTGCGTCGTGGGACATACCCACCATCAGCTCACCTTCCGCGACGACAGGGGCCAGGTGGAAGCCCTGCTGGCTGAGGCTGGTGACCGGCTGATCCTCGACGAGCGACGCTGCATCCTGAACCCGGGCTCGGTGGGCCAGCCTCGCGACGGGGACCCACGGGCCTGCGCCATGATCATCGATACCGCGTCGGCTGAGGTCGAGTGGCTGCGAGTCGAGTACGACATCGCCAAGACGCAGGCGGCCATCCGCCTCTTGCCGTTGCCCCGGTTCCTCGCGGACCGGCTGGAGCTGGGGGTCTAGCGCCGCGTGGGAGCTGACAGGCGCTCCGACGGCGAACGCGGCAGGCAGACGCCGGGCGACACGCGCAGGAGCAGCGACACGACCCAGGGCGCGCCACGACCGGCGGCGCAGCTCCGCGGCCGCAAACCGGGGGACCGTCGCGTCAGGGTGGAGCGCCCCCAGGCCGAGTACTTCCGCTACTCCAGCCGGGACACGCTGGTGGCGAGGCCGCGCGCTCACGAGGAGAAGCGCACGCTGGGACGTGCCTGGGCTCTCGGCCGTCGCCTGCTCTTCGGACGGCCGCTGGCGTCGGAGGAGGAGGCCGACGAGCGCCTGCCCAAGAAGAAGGCGCTGGCCATCTTCAGCTCCGACGCCATCAGCTCCAGCGCCTATGCCACCGAGGAGATCCTGCGGGCGCTGGTCCTGGCGGGAGCGACCGCCGGCGTCGGCACGGCCTATCTCGGTCTGGCGCTCCCGGTCTCGATCGGCCTTGCCATCCTGTTGGGGGTGGTGGCGCTGTCCTACCGCATGATCGTCGTCGCGTACCCCACCGGTGGTGGCTCGTACTCGGTGTCGAAGGCGTCCTTCGGACGGATGCCATCGCTGGTGGCGGCATCGGCGCTGCTGGTCGGCTACGTGCTCACGGTCGCGGTCTCAGTGTCGTCGGCGGCAGACCAGATCATCTCTGCCGTGCCTGCGCTGGCACCCTTCCACGCCGCCCTCGCGGTCGGCGCGGTGCTGCTCATCACCCTCGCCAATCTCCGGGGCGTGCGCGAGGCCGGAAACATCTTCGCCATCCCCACGTACCTCTTCCTGGGCACGGCCCTGCTGATGATCGGCCTGGGTGCCTACCAGGTGCTGGTGGAGGGGGCGGGCGCGGCCTATGCCTCCATCAGTGAGACCGCGGTCGATCTGAGCAGCCTGGCACTGGTGCTGCTCGCGGTGCGCGCCTTCTCTGCCGGAGCCGTCGGCCTCACCGGCACCGAGGCCATCGCCACCGGCGTCCCAGCGTTCCAGCCGCCGGAGGCCAAGAACGCCGCCACGACCCTGGCCATCATGTCGGTCATCCTGGGCACGCTCTTCGTGGGCATCACGTTCCTGGCCCACGGCTTCGGGATCATCCCGTCCGCGGAGGTGACCGTCATCGCCCAGGCCGCGGAGGCCGTCTTCGGCACGGGCTCGCTCGGCTTCTTCCTCTTCCTCGCGTTCACCACGCTGATCCTGATGCTGGCAGCGAACACCTCCTTTGCCGCCTTCCCCGTGCTGGCAGCGGTGCTGGCGGCCGATCGCTTCTTCCCGCGCTCGTTCGCGTTCCGCGGTGAGCGACTGGCCTACACGCTGGGTATCGTGGTGCTGGGCCTGCTGGCATCGGTCCTCATCGTCGCCTTCGGCGGGAATACCAGCGCCCTCATCCCGCTCTACGCGGTAGCGATCTTCACCGATTTCACCATCAGCCAGTCCGGCATGGTCCGACACTGGCTGCGCAACAAGACTGCCGGCTGGCAGCCGCGCCTGGCCGTCAACGCCGTCGGCGCCCTCATCACCGGCATCATCCTCGTCTCGGTGACCGTCTCCCGGGCACCCGAGTCGTTGCTGGTGATCGTGGTGCTGCCGATCCAGGTCGCGGTCATGTGGTTCATCCGCCGCGAGTACGACACCGTCAGCGTCGAGCTGGAGGTTGAGGAGGGCCAGGTCTTCGTGGCGCCCGCCAAGGCCAAGCGCGTCATCGTGCCGGTGATGGACATGACGCGCGCGACCATCCAGTCGGTGCAATTCGGTCGCTCGCTGTCCGAGGATGTCAAGGCCGTCCACATCACTGCCGACGCGGAGGCCGGCGAGCAGCTGCGTGAGCGCTGGCAGCGCGTGCTGCCCGGCGTGCCACTGGTCATCGTGGAGACGCCCTATCGCTCGCTGGTGCTGCCCTTCCTGCACTACCTCGACGTGATGGCGCCCACGCCACCAGACACCATCACCATCGTGGTGCTGCCGGAGTACGTGCCGCGCCACTGGTGGGACCGACTCCTGTACAACCAGCTCGCGGCCAAGCTCAAGCGTGCCATCGTGGGCCGACCCGACACCGTGGTCGCGGATGTACCGTACGGTAGCGAGCGCACGCATCGAGGCATGGACCTGCGCCTGCCACGCGGTCGGCGCCAGGAAGAGGACGAGGCGTCAGCCAGCGTGGAGTAGGGCCAACCCGTCACCCGGGTAGCCCGCGGTCGGCCGGCCTGCGGCCCCTGTTGCCCCCGCTGCCCTGCCGCCCCTTGCCGGACGGCGCATACTGGCGGATCGAAGACCGGTCTGGACGCATTCGACCCACTGGCCCCGAGCGCCGGACCGCCCTGCTGAGGAACTGTGGCACGCCCGCGCCGCCCTGCGGTGACGAGCGTGCGGGCATGCCGCTGATCCGGCATGCAGATGCCCATGACGAGTGACCACGGCGAGCCCGGGCCGCCAACTCCCGCCGAAGACACGAAGCAACCCCCCAAGGCCCGCGGACTGAGCGGTCAGAAGCCGGGCAATCGACGCGTGCGCGTCGACCGACCTCGCAGTGAGTACTTCCGCTATACGCCCTCTGGCGCCCTCGAGGCACGGCCCAAGGCGCACCAGGAGGTTGAGCCCCGCGGGCGCATCCTGGCGACCACGCGGCGCGTGCTCTTCGGCCGGCCGCTGGCGTCGGCCGAGGAGATCGGTGAGCGCCTCTCCAAGAAGAAGGCGCTGGCCATCTTCAGCTCCGACGCCATCAGCTCCAGCGCCTACGCGACCGAGGAGATCCTGCGGGCCCTGCTGCTGGCCGGCATCGGCATCGCCGCCCTCAACCTGGCCCTGCCAGTGGCCATCAGCATCGCGCTGCTGCTGGGTGTGGTAGCCATCAGCTACCGCCAGGTGGTGATGGCCTACCCTACTGGCGGCGGCTCCTACTCGGTATCGAAGGCCAACCTCGGCCGCCGGGCATCGCTCATCGCGGCATCCGCCCTGCTCATCGACTACGTGCTGACGGTGGCGGTGTCGATCTCGTCCGCCTCCGAGCAGATCGTGGCCGCCGTGCCTGCGCTCGGTGAGTGGCAGGTAGCCATCGCCGTCGTCGTCGTGGCGGCCATCACCATGGCCAACCTGCGCGGCGTACGCGAAGCCGGCAACATCTTCGCCGTCCCCACCTACCTGTTCGTGGGCACGGCCCTGCTGATGATCGTGCTCGGCGCATGGCAGATCATCGTCGGTGGCGAGGGTGCCTCCTATCCCGACATCGCCGACTCATCCATGGATCTCGCCAGCGTCGCCATCCTGCTGCTGGCCATGCGGGCCTTCGCCTCTGGCGCGGTGGCCCTGACGGGTATCGAAGCCATCGCCACTGGCGTGCCGGCTTTCGAGCCACCCGAGTCGAGGAATGCCGCTACCACGCTGGCGGTCATGGCCGTGCTGCTGGGGGTGCTCTTCATCGGCATCACCTTCCTCGCCAGCGGCTTCGCCATCGTGCCCAGCGAGGAGGCCACCGTGCTTTCGATGGTGGCCGGCAACGTCTTCGGCTTCGCGTCCATCGGCTTCTACCTCTTCCTGACCTTCGCAGCGGTCATCCTGATGCTGGCTGCCAACACGTCCTTCGCGGCCTTCCCGCGCCTGGCCGCCGTGCTCGCCGCTGACAACTTCTTCCCACGTCGCTTCGCCTATCGGGGTGACCGCCTCGCCTTCACCGCCGGCATCGTGGTGCTGGGCTTGCTGGCAGCCATCCTCATCGTGCTGTTCGGCGGCGACACGCACGCCCTCATCCCGCTCTACGCAGTGGGCGTGTTCATCGACTTCACCATCAGCCAGACGGGCATGATCCGACACTGGCTGCGCGAGCGGCCACCGGGTTTCCAGCGGCGGCTGACGGTGAACGCCGTCGGTGCCGTCATCACCGCCCTGGTGGCCATCGACGTGGCCGTGGTCAAGGCGCCGGCCTCGCTCATCGTGCTGCTGCTCATCCCCGTGCTGGTGGGGATCATGTGGTTCATCCGCCACGAGTACGACACCGCGGCCCTCGAGCTGGAGGTCGATCGCAGCCGCGTCTACGGCCCACCCACGAAGAGCAGCCGGGTGATCATCCCGGTGCCGAGCCTTTCCAAGGCTGTCATCCGCTCGGTCCAGTTCGGGCGCTCGCTGTCAGATGATGTGCGGGCCGTCCACCTCACCATCGACCCCGAGGCGGCAGAGGAGCTGCGCCGTGACTGGGAGCGCATGCTGCCCGGCGTGCCGCTGGTCATCGTGGAGACGCCCTATCGCTCGCTGGTGCTGCCCTTCCTGCACTACCTCGACGTGATGGCACCCACGCCACCAGACACCATCACCATCGTGGTGCTGCCGGAGTACGTGCCGCGGCACTGGTGGGACCGTTTCCTGCACAACCAGAAGGCGCACCGGATCCGCGAGGCACTCGTGCGCCGGCCTGACACGGTCGTGGCAGACGTCCCGTACGGCGGCCCCAGCAACGGTAACGGCAGCGGCAGCGACAGCGGCGAGCAGCGGCCGCAGAAGCCCCGGCTCCGCTCGGGCTGGCGGCGCTAGAGCGACCCGTCCAGGATGCGCTGGCTGCGACGCGCCCGATGGCGAGGCGGTGGTAGGCTTCGGCCGTGCCCAAGACGATCCCAACCAAGCCTGTCAGGCGCGCCGTCCTCAGCCTCAACGGTGGACCCACCGACGAGCTCGTCATCGAGTGCGGCTGCAAGCTGGCACGGGCCGACCAGAGCCAGCTGGTCGCCATCTACGTGCTCGAGGTCGACTGGCGCCATGATCTCGATGACGACCTCGAAGAGCAGCGTGAGGAGGCCTCGCGCGCGCTGGACCTGGCTGAAGGCATGGCCGAGAAGGAAAAGGTGCCGCTCGAGTCGCAGTTGCTGCAGGCGCGCGACGTGGGAGCGGCTCTGGTCGATGAGGCGGTCGCGCTCGACGCCGATGCCATCGTGCTGGGCTTGCCCTACCGGGTCCGCTTCGGGGGTGACTTCGCCCTCAGTCAGACCGTCCTGTACGTATTCAAGAACGCGCCCTGTCGTGTCTTCGTGGTCCGAGAGCCGGTCGCGAGGAGCGAGGAACGCGAAGAGAGCATGAAGAGGGTCTAGAACGATGCGCGTCATCATCGTCGGCAGCGGACGAGTCGGTGCTGGTCTCGCGAGCCAGCTCGCCGACGAGGGCCACGAGGTGGTCATCCTCGACGTCAGCACCGAGAGCTTCCGCCGGCTGGCGCCGGGCTTCTCCGGCCAGGCGCTGCGTGGCGACGGCACCGACAGCAGCGTGCTGGAGCGGGCAGGGGCAGGCGAGGCCGAGTGGTTCTTCGCGCTGACCAACGGCGACAACCGCAATATCCTTGCGGCGCAGCTGGCCAGACAGGCGTTCGATATCCCGCACGTGCTGTGCAAGATCAACGACCCGCTGCGCGCCCGGGCCTACGCCACCCTGGGCATCGACACCATCAACCGCACCGGGATGCTGCTCGACAGCATCGGGCGCTACATGGGCAGGCCGGCCCAGGCCGGTGCCGCCGATGTCAACGTTGCCGCCGTGCCGCTGGCACCGGCCAACGCGGAGGGCATGGACGCCTCACCTGCGCCCGGCGAGGCCATCCCGGGGGTCGCGCCCGCGCTGTCACTGGTTCCTCCTCCCGTACCCACCGACAGCAGCGGAGGCCGTTAGCCGTGTTCGTCATCGTCGTGGGTGGTGGCCGCATCGGCTTCTACCTGACCAAGGAGCTCCTCGCCGAGGGACACGAGATCGTGCTGATGGAGAAGGATCCGCGCAGCGCCGAGCGCATCCGCGACGAGTTGGGCGCAGTCGTCGTGAACCGCGACGGCTGTGAGGGCATCCACCTCGCTGAGGCCGGAGCCAACCGCGCCTCGATCGTGGCAGCGGTGACCGGCGACGACGCCGACAACCTGGTCGTGTGCCAGATGGCCAAGCACCACTTCGACGTGCCGCGCACGATCGCCCGGGTCAACAACCCGCGCAACGCTGTGCTCTTCCGCAACCTCGGCGTGGACGAGATCATCAGCCCCACCCGGATGGTGCTGGCCGCCATCGAGCAGGACATCCCCGTGCATGAGCTGCTCCACCTGGCCAATCTGGAGGGTGGCGAGCTGGAGCTGCTCGAGGCACAGATCGCACAGGACTCCCCGGCCCTGGGGCGGCGACCCGAGGAGATCGACCTGCCTGAAGGCTGCACCCTCTTCGTGGTGATCCGGGACGACCGCGCGCAGTCGGTCCGACCGGACACCGTCTTCATGGAGGGCGACAAGGTCATCGCCATCTCACGCACCGAATGCGAGAGTGACCTGCGCATGCAGCTCATCGGTAGGCCGCCCGAGATCGCCTCGACCTGAGCGGCCGCCATCCTGGCCGGCGAGGTCATGGCACCCCCGGCCCTCGCCCCGCTGGCAGCGGGGCTGGCCGGCAACAGCAGGCTGGCCCGCAGCGGTCGCCCAGGTCCGCATGGCGAGCTCGTCACGTCCGCTCCGCGTTCTGGGGGGCGAGTCACGAACCTCTGGTCCATCACCAGCCTCAGCAACGTTCATGACGGTTCTATGTCAGCGAAGGTGCCAACGTAGTCATGTAGAGACTTGACAACATCATTGTCAAGGTTCTACCATCCTCAACGTACAGGGTCAGCGTCCGCCGGGGCGTGGTCCAGTGCCCCGACAGCCGACACCTAACAGCTACGGAGGAACCGAGACATGACCATCATCCGCAGGACTTCGCCGCGTTCCGAGCTGATGTCCTTCCGCGACGCGGTCGACCGCCTCTTCGATGACACGACCTTCCGGCCGCTGGCCTGGGGCGGCTCGGAGGCGCGCCTGCCGTTGGACATCACGTCCAGCGAGGACGCCATCACCATCGAGGCAGCGCTCCCCGGCATCCATCCCGAGGATGTCGAGATCACGGTCCACCAGGACACCCTGACGATCGGCGTCAGGGAGCAGGCCGAGCGCGAGACCCAGGAGGGGGAGCGCGTCTATCGTGAGCTGCGGCGCAGCAGCGGCAGTCGAACGCTGACGCTGCCCAACGGCCTGGACACGGAGAACGCACGGGCCACCTTCGAGAACGGCATGCTGCGGCTCAGCATCCCGCGAGCCGAGGCGGCCAAGCCCCGCCAGATCCCTGTGACCAAGGTCACCGATGCGCCCGTCGCAGTGACCGCCGAGGCCCAGGGGACCGAGGGCGCGGCGGGTCGGGAGTCGGCCG
>DATHSE010000298.1:0-3265 GCA_035464455.1 Anaerolineae bacterium
TCATCGAGCTCACCGGGCGCGACAACATCGGCATCCAGCTCGACTTCTTCCACGTCAACCTCGAGGAGCTGGGTCCCTACGAGGCGGTGATGGATGCGCAGCCATTCCTGTGGCACGGCCACTTCCGCGACTCCAACTCGCTGACGCCGGGCTACGGCAAGACCGACTGGCAGGCCGTCATGCGCGCCCTCATCCACACCGGCTACGAGGGCTACTGCACCATCGAGAGCGCCCCCATGGTGCCCAGCTCCGACCGCTCGGCGCAGGATGGTATCGAGTTCCTGAAGATGGCCGAACGCATCGCCGAGTGGCAGCTGAGCCCGGAGTATCCCAACGGCTACGCCATCCCCGGCGCCGGCTGGTAACGACCTCCGGGTGCACTTGGCAGGCTCGTTGCCTGATGCCGCGTCGGCCTGCGCGGGCCTGACCGGGGCCGGGTGACGTCCTCGTCCAACCCGCATCCGAAGGGCAACACATACGTCACTGCGCGACTTCGTCATTCGTACCGCGGCTTGCGCTAGCGTCGTCGTCGATGGTGGACGGAGCGATGAGACCGACCAGGTCGGCGGATCGGCGGCGCGGGGTGGGCCGGCCCGGCGGACCCTGCTCGGGGACCCAGCGTCATGCTTGAGGCCCATGAGCTGGTCGCCAGCGGCAGGCCGACGGATCGCCTCGTCCTGCCCTGGGAGCTTCGCCGCAAGAGCCGCCTGCGGGCCACCACGGCGGCCGGTGCCCCCATCGGCATCTTCCTTCCGCGGGGGACCACCCTTCTCGTCGGCAGCCTCCTGCGCGCGTCGGATGGCCAGATCATCATCGTCGAAGCGGCTCGTGAGGACGTCTCCACCATCCGCGCAGCGGACCCGGTCCTGCTGGCTCGTGTCGCCTACCACCTGGGCAACCGCCACGTCCGCGCACAGATCGGAGCCGGCTACGTGCGCTACCGCCATGACCGCAGCGTGGATGGATTGCTGCGTGACCTCGGTGCATCCGTCACCCTCGAGGAGGCTCCCTTCGAGCCTGAGCGTGGAACGATGGAGCGCCACGACCACGACCACGCTTCCTGACCTGTCGTGAACCTGCAGCGTCCGGCCCTTCGCCTTGGCGTCGGTGGCCCGGTTGGCGCGGGCAAGACCACGCTCATCGCAGCTCTCTGCGAGCGGCTGCGCGGCCGGTACGAGGTCGCCGTGGTGACCAACGACCTCAACGGCCAGGAGGATGCGAGACAGCTGCTGCGGATGGGCACCCTCCCCGGGGACCGCCTCGTCGGGATCGATGCCGGGGGCTGCTCGCATGCGCCCATCGGCCACGATACGAGCCTGAACCTCGCCGCTGTCGATGCGCTGCTGGCGCGCCACGAGCGGCTGCAGGTGATCTTCATCGAAGGTGGCGACAGCAGCGGTGGCGGGACCTTCGATCCGCTGCTGGCCGATCTCAGCATCCACGTCATCGACATCGCCGCGGGCGAGAAGGCCTCGCGACGCGGCGATCCCGGCATCGTGCAAAGTGACCTGCTCGTCATCAACAAGACCGACCTGGCAGCGGCCGTGGGGGTCTCGCTGATGAACGTGGAACGCGACACCATCTCGATCCGACAGGACCGGCCGTACGTGTTCACCAGCCTCAGGCACGGATCCGGCGTGGAGCAGGTCTGTGCATTCGTCATCGAGCACGGGATGCTCGACTGACCTCTCCCGGCCGCGCACCACGCTCAGCGTGCCAGGCGACATTGACCCACGCACCTGAACCGGCGTATCCTCGATAATCGATGATTGAGCGAGTGGACGCCCGACCGCCCGGCGGACACCAGAGGCAAGCATAGGAGGGAGGCCCACATGGGTCAGCTGGACAGGTTCAGGCTCGATGGTCAGGTCGCCCTCGTCGCGGGCGGTGGCGGGGCCATCGGTGGGGCCATGGCAGTCGCCCTCGCGGAGGCCGGCGCCAAGGTGGCGGTGACCGACATCAGCCAGGAGTTGGTGGATGCCACGGCAGCCAGGATCAGCGCTGCCGGTGGAGCGTGCCTGGCCGTCGCGGGTGACATGAGCGACCGGGCCGCAGCCGATGACATCGTCGGCAAGGTGGTGGACCACTACGGCAGGCTGGACATCATGGTCAACGCCATCGGCGGTGGCGCCGGCAAGGTGCTCTACGACGCGCAGGACTATCCGGACGATGCCTGGGACTGGATCTTCGACATCAACGTGCGCTGCACGCTCGTGCCCACCCAGGCCGCGGTCAAGGCCATGATCGCCGCGGGCAACGGCGGCAAGGTGCTCAACATCAGCTCCGTCCGCGCGGCGCTCGGCATCAACGCGGGCTACTCGGCCTACGTGGCTGCCAAGGGCGCCATCTCGTCGTTGACCCGCCAGTGGGCGACCGAGTGGGCCAAGCACGGCATCAACGTCAATGCCATCTCCCCCACCTTCGTCGACACCCCGCAGGTGGCCATGCTGCTCGACGATCCGGAGTTCAAGAAGAACGTCGTGGCACGCATCCCGCTCGGCCGCGTGGGCGGTACCGACGACCTCGTCGGTGCGGCCATCTTCCTCTGCTCGGATGCGGCATCCTTCATCACCGGGCAGATCCTCGGCATCGACGGCGGCCTGACCGCGACCCAGTAGCAGCGCCAGCCCGTCCGCAACCAGCACAGCCCGTTTGGGGAGGAGCCAATCACCGTGGAACCAGCCATGGAGCAGGTCACCGCCAACGTCTACGCCAACACCAAGATCCGTGGCTGCAACCCCAGCTACGTGGTCACCACCGACGGCGTGGTGGTCATCGATACGCCGCAGCTGCCGACCAAGGCCGTGGCGATGCGCGAGGAGGCCGAGTCGCACGGGCCCATCCGCTATGTCATCAACACCGAGCACCACGTCGACCACATCTTCGGCAACTACTACTTCAAGCCCGTCCCCGTGGTGCACCACAAGGGCGTGGCCGACAACTACATGGTGGTGGCGCCCATCCTGGATCCCTTCGCCTACGCCGCGGAGGCCATCCCCACCGATGACCCCGACGGCGCGGCCATCTTCCCGGACCGCGAGGAGTACTACCGCGATCCGAACCGCGGGTCCATCGTCTTCACCGGCGACCTGACGCTGTTCGTGGGTGACACCACGTTCAAGCTCATCCACGTCGCCGGCCACACGCCCGGCCAGATCGCGGTGCACGTGCCCGAGGAAGGCGTCGTCTTCACCGGCGACACCATCTTCAACCAGTGCCAGACCTGGCTGATGACGTCTGATGTGGACGGCTGGCTGGCAGCCCT
>DATHSE010000299.1:0-15447 GCA_035464455.1 Anaerolineae bacterium
CGCACGGTGATGGCGGCCGCGCCGGACATCCTCAACCACAACGTGGAGACCGTGGAGCGGCTGCAGAAGCCCGTGCGCAAGCGGGCTCGCTACGACCGCTCGCTGAAGGTGCTCGCCGATGCCAAGGCCATGGCGCTGGACATCGCCGGTCGGCCGGGGACCGTCCATACCAAGTCGAGCATCATGGTCGGCCTGGGCGAGACCCGTGAGGAGCTGAGCCGGACCTTCCGCGACCTGCGCGCCGTCGACTGCGACATCCTGACGCTCGGCCAGTATCTGCGACCGACCGTCAACCATCTCCCTGTCGAGCGCTACGTCCATCCCGATGAGTTCCAGGAGATGCGCAAGGAGGGTCTCGAGCTGGGTTTCAGGCACGTCGAATCGGGCCCGCTGGTGCGCTCCTCGTACCACGCCCGCGACCAGGTGCCCGAGGAGGCCAAGCGCAACCGCATCGCACGTGCGGCGGCGCTGGCAGCCAACGGGCTCGCCGCGGAGGTCTAGCCGGCTCAACGGAGTGACATGCACGAGACCGCCGACGACCTGGCTCGGCTGCAGGCGTTGCTCGACCGCAGCTACGCCGCGGCCGGTCGGCATCTGCGCGAGGTCATCACACCTGACCGCCGCCTGACTGCCGAGCAGCTCGCAAGCAGGCTTGACGGCATGTGCCTGCTCGTCCTTGCCACCGTCAGCGCTGACGGCCGGCCCATCAGCGGCCCCGTCGACGGCATCTTCCATCGGGGCCGCTTCCACTTCGGCTCGTCCTCCGATTCGTTGCGCTTCCGCCACATCCGGCGCAACCCGGCAGTCAGCGCCACGCACGCTCCCGAGGAGCTCTTCTCTACGACCGTCCACGGCCACGCCACCGAGATCGACGTCGACGCTCCCGAGCAGGCCGACTTCCGCAGGGCCCTGCTGGATGTCTACCTCCCCCGCTACGGCCCGAGCTGGGAGCGCCTCCTTGACTCAGGTGTGGCCTACGCCCGCATCGATGCCGAGCGCATGTTCACCTTCTGCATGCCCGCCGAAGCGACCTGAGCCCGTCGAAGCGACCTGAGCCCGCCCTTCAACCCCGCCGCCCGAGGATCAGGCGGCGAGCGTTCTCGGCGTACACCTTCCGCAGCACCTCGTCGGGCAGCCCGCTGCCGTGGATCTGCCAGCGGCCCTGCAGGGGGACCTCCCCGAGGTCGTAGTCGAAGGACTCGTCGAAGGTCTCGAGGAAGCGGTAGAAGATGCGGTACATCGCCGGGTCGTAGCCGAAGTCGGTGCCGAAGAGGATGCGGTCGGCGTACTTCAGGAAGAACGCGCGAGCGGTGTAGGGCTGCCGGCCGAGCTCGCTGATGCGAGCCGAGATGTCGACGTAGAGGTTCGGGTTGCGATCGAGCATGCCCGACACCAGCGCCAGGTCCTCCGAGGCACAGCCGACGTGGGCGCCGATGAAGGTCGTGTCAGGGTGACGCGCCACGACCCGCTCGAAGGCCGCGATGATGTCGTCGAACGAGGCGAAGCCATGCTCGCCGGCTTCTGAACGCGGCGGCCAGAAGTGCCAATCGGGATGTGCCTGCAGCTCTTCCCAGCGCTCGTTGCGCGCGTCGAGCGGGTCGAAGAAGGCGATGGGATCGGCCACGTGAACGATGACCACGGCACCGGTCCTGGCACCCACCGCCCACAACGGATCGAGCCGCGGGTCGTCCACCGGCACCACCTTGCCCTCGGGATCGCGGGCTCGCAACCCCAGCGGCTTCCAGGCCTTGATGCCGACCGCACCGCGCCGCACGGAGTCCTCGAAGCGCCTGGCCTCCATCTCGCCGAAGTCGGGACGCTCGATCCACTCCTCGTAGGCCAGCTGCGCTACGTGCGCGAAACGCGTCGGGTGCGCCCCGGCGTACTTGGCGTGGTGTCGGCTGAAGGCCTCGCCCTGGCCGCCGTCAAGGTCGACGATGGTCTCCACGCCGGCCTCGTCGAGCGCCGCCAGCAGCTCTTCGACGGGCCGCCTGCACCAGCCGTAGCTGAAGGTCTCGCCGAGGTGGTTGTGCGCGTCGATGACCCCGAAGCGCGGCTTCTCGACGAGGTGCCGCGGCAGTCGCAGGCGGCTGCGTGGTCGATAGTCGGAGAGCTGCATCTGCCGCATGTCCTTTCCCCGCGACCCAGGTGCCTGGGCTACTTGATGCTGCCGGCGGTGAGGCCGCCGACGAGCCACTTCTCGATGACGATGAAGAGGATGACCACCGGCACGATAGCCACCAGCGACGAGGCGAAGAGGTACTGCCACTCCACGCGGTACTGGCCGATGAAGGTGGTGACGCCGACCGTCAGCGGGTGGATGCTGGGCGATTGCGCCAGCGTCAGCGCGATGACGAACTCGTTCCAGGCGGCGATGAAGGTGAAGATGGTCGCGGTGATGATGCCCGGCAGTGCCAGTGGCAGCGTCACGCGTCGCAGCACCCCCAGGCGCGACGCGCCATCGATCGAAGCCGCCTCCTCCAGCTCGACCGGAATGGTCGAGAAGTAGGCCACCATGATCCAGGTGGAGAAGGCCAGGTTGAAGGCGGCGTTGACGATGATGAGCGAGATGTAGCTGTTGACGCCGAAGGCGGGGACGATGTCGCCGATGGTCACGAACTCGCGGTAGATGCCGATGACCAGCGCGGTCGGGGCGAACATCTGCGTCACCAGCACCAGCAGCAGGAAGAGCAGCCGCCCCCGGTAGCGGTAGCGCGCGGTGTAGTAGGCCGCGGGAAGCGCCACGAGCAGCACGAGCAGCGTGGCGAAGCCGGCGATGATGAGGCTGCTGCGCAGGTAACCCCACAGCGGCGCCTCCTCCCACACCGTGATGAAGTTGTCGAAGGCGAAGGTCGAGGGCAGGTACTGCGCCGGGACGGAATACAGCTCCTTGCTTGGCGTCAGCGCCGTGATGAGCATCTGGAGGTACGGCGCCAGGAAGAAGAAGGCCACCAACGCGCCCGCGCCGGTGAGCAGCGCTTTCCTCAGGGCGGGCGTCCAGACGGCCGTCATGTCACAGCCTCCGCCAGTCGACGACGCGGAGGTAGAGCATCACGAAGATGAAGATGACACCCAGGTTGACGACGGACAGGGCGGCCGACTGGCCGATGTCCTGGAAGCGGAAGGCCAGCTTGTACATGAACGTCGTCGTCGTATCGGTCTGGGAGCCCGGCCCGCCGCCGGTCATGGCCCAGATGATGGGGAACGAGTTGAAGACGTTGATCATGTTGATGATCGAGGCCACCAGCAGCGCCGGCGCCAGCAGCGGCAGCGTGATGTGGCGATAGGTCCGCACACCGGTGGCGCCGTCGACCCGGGCTGCCTCGTAGATGTCGGTCGGGATCGACTGCAGACCGGCCAGGATCACGTACGTGGTGAAGGGCAGCGAGACGAAGATGGCGACCGCCATCAGCCACCAGAACGAGACCGCCGGGGTGCCGAGCCAGTCATTGATCGGCGTGGCCTGGAGACCGAGGTCGAAGAGGATGCGGTTGATGATCCCGTAGAAGCCATCCAGCATCCAGCGCCAGACCGTTGCCGTCATGACCACCGAGGCCGCCCACGGCACGATGAGCGCCCAGCGCACGAGACGGCGTCCCGGGAAGGCTGCATTGAGCAGCGCGGCCAGGCCCAACGAGATGAAGATGGTCACGCCCACCACGAAGACCACCCACCAGATGGTGCGCAGGAGGATCGCCGGCAGCTCCGGATTGGCGAAGAGCTTCTCGAAGTTGGCCAGCCCGGCGAAGCCGCGCGAGATGCCGGACATGCTGATATCGAGCACCGACGTGCGCAGCATCTCGATCGCCGGCCAGAGGACGACGCCGAAGATCAGCAACAACGCCGGGCCGATCCAGGGCAGGGGACCAAGGTCGGGGAGCCGCCGCCTGGAGGCAGGGTCGGCTCTCGGGGTCGCGGGCGGTAGGTCCTTCGCCATGCGCGCCTCACTCACGCATCAGCCCCGCCGAATCGCGGCGGGGGTCACGGCCTCGAAGCCGTGACCCCCGCATGCTAGTCGAATGCTGCAGGCCGAAGAGCGGTTACTCCGACTCGGCCACCGCCTGGATCTGGTCCAGGACCTCCTGCTTGTCCGCACCGGTGAAGACGGTGCCGATGTCCTCCTGGACGGCAGCCTGCACCGCCGGCCATGAAGCCTGGTCACTCGGGTAGAAGATGGCCGTCGGCAGCACCTCGATGAACGGTGCCAGCGCCGGGTCGGAAGCCATCTGCTCACCGGCTGAGATGGTCGCGGGCAGGAACCCGCCGGCCGCGTCCAGGAAGGCAGCGTAGTTGTCGGGCTGGAAGAGGAAGCTCAGGAAGCGCTGGATGGCCTCCTGGTTGCCCTCCTTCTTGAAGCCGAAGAAGTAGTCCTGCACGCCCAGCGTGATGGACTCCTTGCCGTCGGCTGCGGGGAAGGGAACGACGCCCCAGTTCACATCGCTCTCATAGGTGTTCTCGAGCTCGCCAGGCAGGAAGATGGCGCCATTGAGCATGGCCGCGACGCCCTGCGCGAAGAGAGCGAACGCCCCGTCGGTGCGGTTGAACGAGCCGGGGTTCGGCTGCGTGCAGCCCATGTCCACCAGCTCCTGCAGGAACTCGAGGGTCTCGAGGTTCTCGGGCGAGTCGATGATCCACTCACCGTCGCGGAAGTAGCCGCCGTCGTTGCCGCCGGCCCAGATGAAGAACTCGGCCTGTGCCTCCTCGGGGCCCAACGGGAGTGCCAGCGGGACGATGCCGGGCTGGGTATCGAGGATCGCCTGGCAAACGGCCTTGACCTCGCTCCACGTTGAGGGAGGCTCGACTCCGGCAGCGGCCAGGATGTCCTCGTTGTAGAAGAACAGGCGGTCGCTGGCGAGGTCGGGCACGGCGTACTCGACGCCCTCGTACTTGGAGTTGTCACGGAAGACCTGGATGATGTCCTCCAGGACCTCGGGCGTGACGATCTCCTCGGCGGTGTAGAGCAGGTCGTCGGCCGCGAAGTTGGCGAAGTAGTTGAGGTTCATGATGTCCGGCGGATCACCGGACGCGACACGCGTGTTGAGGACCGTGTAGATGTCATTCCAGCTGACGACCTGCACGCTGACGTCGATGTCCTGGTTCTGCTCCATGAAGCGCGCCGCGAGGTCGTCGTAGTACGGCTGCATCTGGTCGGTGTATCCGGCACCGATCATCTCGATGCTGACCGTGTCCTGCGCCGCGACTGGTACTGCCCCAGCGAGGGCGAGCAGCCCGGCCGCTCCCAGGCTCATGTATCGAGTGGATCGTCTGGTCATCTCTCTACCGACCTCCTCCTTGTTTCCGGTCCGCCGGCGGCGTGACATCGGAACGTCAGGACGTACGGACGTCCGGTCCTCATCATGCCACCGGTGTCAACGGACAGGCAGCCCCTCCTGGCGCTGCAGCGTGCCATCGGCTGTCAAGAGGACATGACGCGGCGACGCCCCGTGCCGGACCTCGCGGCCGCGCGGGTGACCCGCTAGCATCGCGAGGTGCCATCCGTCCTCTCTCGCAAGATCCCACTGGCCGAGCTTCATTGCCACCTCGGCGGCGCGGTGTCACCGGCGATCATGTGGGGCATCGCTCACTCGCAGGGCATCCGTCTGCCCAGCAAGGACTTCTGGCAGTTCCGCGAGATGATCACCGTCTCCAAGCGACGTGGGCGCTCGTTCGACGGCTACCTGCAGCTGTTCCACTGGACCGAGCTGATCCAGTCCTCGCCGCTGGCGGTGGAGCGCGCAGCCTATGAGGTCATCGGTGGCGCCTATCGCAA
This sequence comes from Anaerolineae bacterium, assembly GCA_035464455.1. GTDB lineage: Bacteria > Chloroflexota > Limnocylindria > Limnocylindrales > CSP1-4 > JAFMJV01. The sequence continues at coordinate 5,771 of DATHSE010000299.1, forward strand.
GAACCACATCACCACCATGGAGCTGCGCTTCAACCCCATGAAGCGCAATCGCGGCGGCGAGCAGGACCTGGACCACATCATCAGCGCCGCCATCCGCGGCATGGACCGGGCCACCCTGGAGTATCCCGTCAAGCCCGGCCTCATCCTTTGCCTGGACCGCGCCTTTCCCATCCATCTGAACGAGATCATGGTGGAGAAGGCCATCGCCTACCGTTCGCGTGGCGTGGTGGGCATCGATATCGCCGGACCGGAATCGGCGACCTTCGAGCCTGCTCACTACCGGGCAGCCTTCCGGCGAGCGCACAAGAAGGGTCTTGGCATCACGGTGCACACCGGTGAGTCGGGCCCGGTGGCAGAGGTGGCCGAGGTCATCGAGCAGCTGGAGCCGGACCGCCTGGGTCACGGCGTCAAGTCAGCCTACGACGAGAGGACGATGGCCATCATCCGGGAGCGCGGCATCACCCTCGAGCTGTGCCCGACCAGCAACCTCAACTCACGCGTGGTATCCGGCTGGGACGAGTTCGCCTGGATCTTCGACACGTTCCACAAGAACCAGGTGCGCTACACCATCAACACCGACGGTCCGGAGATGCTCAACACCTACATCCGCGACGAGATGGCCTCGCTGGCGCGCCACGGCATCCTCTCGGTGGAGCAGCAGGAACAGGCGGCCGCCTGGGCGCGCGAGGCCTCGTTCGTCGACGGTGCCGCGGACGTGCCGCCGCCCAGGCGGACACCGGCCACGCGCCGCCAGATCGAGCGCGAGGAGGGTTAGGCCCAGGGTCCTACAGCAGCCGTTCCGCCTCCTCCAGCGTGGCCTGGCCGTCGACGCCGCCCACGGCGCGGGTGGAGATGGTGCCGCAGGCCACCGCCAGCGCCAGGCACTCGCGCAGCGAGCGGCCGTCGAGCAGCCCGAAGAGGAAGCCGGCATCGAAGCTGTCACCTGCGCCGGTCGAATCGACGACCTGGACCTCGTCGGCCGGCAGGCGCAGCACCTCGTCACCACGTACCGCCAGCGCTCCCTCTGCACCCAGCTTCACGACCACCGTCAGCGGGCCGGCCGACGCATCCCGTCCGGCGGCCTCGGCTCGCGCCAGCAGTGCCCGTGCTGCCCCCAGCGGGTCCGGGACACCGGAGATGAGCGCCGCCTCCCGCTCGTTGGGGAAGAACACGTCGGTCGCGGCGAGCATGGGCCCGATGCCCTCCCAGCGCCGATCGGGATCCCAGTTGCTGTCGAAGGAGCTGCTCACGCCGGCCGCCCGCGCCTCGCGGAACAGGTCGGGCAGGCCCGGCCGCAGCTTGGGCTGGATGCCCGTGGAGCCGGCGTGGATGTGGCGGATGTGGGGCAGGATCGCGCGCGGCACGTCCTCGGCCCGCAGGCGGTCGATGGTACCGGTGGCGGTCAGCATGGCCCGGTTGTGTCCTGTGCCCAGGTGCACCGTGGCCCCCGTCGGGATGGCCTGGTCGACGGAGATGGTGGAGGTGTCGACGCCGCGTTCACGCAGCGCCTCCACGATGGCATGGCCGAGGATGTCATCGCCGACGATGCCACCGTGGGCCACCCTCAGTCCCAGTCGTGCCGCACCGCAGGCGGTGATGGCGGACGAGCCGCCGACGGTCAGGCGGATGGTGCCGACGTACTTCTCCACCTGCCCGAACTCGGGGATGACGTCATCGTCGATGACGAGGATGTCGGGGTTGACGTCGCCGATGACGTAGAGGTCGGTCTCGCGCTCCGGCGCCTCAGTCACCCGGGTTGCCCGGGTAGCCGGCATACCAGCCTTCGCGCAGCACGATCTGGGCCGGCAGGGGCGAGCGTTCACGCCAGGGACGCGCCTCGCTCTCGACGATGTCGACGAGCCGCTGCATCCGCGCCACCGCTTCCGTCGCCAGCCAGGCGTCCCGTTCCGCGCCCTGCATGGTCGCTCCTTCCTTCCACACCGAGCGTCCCACCAGCACGCCTGACGCACCGGCGGCGCAGGCGACCTCGGTCTGGGCCTCGAAGGTGGCATCGTCGACACCGGCCGACAGGATGACCCAGGGGATGGCCGATGCCTCCTCCAGCTCGGCGCAGGCCTCCTTCCAGCGCGTGCGATCGGCGACCGAGGCGTCGTACGGGAACTCGCACTTGAGCACGTCACCACCGAGCGCGGTGAGCCGGCGCGCGGTGCGCACGACGACGTCACGTCGGGCATCACCGACGAGCGCGGCACCATCCTCGATGGGGAAGCCGAGGGTCTCGAGGAAGAGCGGGATGTCCGCGTCGGCGCACCACTCGGCAACCTCGATGAGCAGCCGCTCCTGGTCCTCGGCATTGGGCGCGTCGGGATGGTAGTAGAGCAGCAGCTTCACTGCGTCGGCCCCCATGCGCTTGATCTGGGCCACGCCCCAGCCACGCAGCAGACGGCTCCGCCGCGCCGTCGAGGGGCCTTCGTAGCCGGTCGACTCGACCGCCACCAGGAGGCCGCAGCCGGGCGGCAGGGAGCCCTCCGCGACGGCGGGACCGGCGCCGATCTCAGGATCCAGCAGGATGCCGCTGGCAGTGCCGGCGATGGCGCGAACGATGGCGCGCTTGACGGCCACCATCTGCTCGTAGGTCACCGAATCGGGATCGTCCGGCGCGAGCATCCGGCGCAGGTTGTTGCGATGGTCGAGCGCCAGGACCGAGAATGTGCCCCTCTCAGAGGCACAGGTGTCCAGGCCGCGAAGTGTGCCGAGCCTCACGGCAAGCATCCTCCCTGTGTTGCGACGGTCGGCTCCAGCTGCGGACGCCGCCGAGCGGATGCTACCACCGTCGATGGGACATCCGGACGTCCGTACCACGCTTGACATTCGTGTCACCATGAGGACCGGACGTCCGTACGTCCCGTGTCGTCCGTGCCGTAGTCCTCGCGGGCCGGCCGGGCCAGGAGGAGTTGCGCGTGGCGGTCGAAGCCGGGGGAACGCCCCTCTATCGACAGATCCAGTCCGATCTGCGTGAGCGCGTGGCTCGCCGCCAGCTGTTGCCCGGCGCCCAGGTAGAGACCGAGCAGGAGCTGATCGCGCGCTACGGCGTCAGCCGCGCCACGGTTCGCCAGGCGCTCTCAGGGCTGGTGGCCGAGGGACTGCTCGAGATCCGCCGTGGTCGTGGGACGTTCGTGCACGGGGCTGCCTTGGAGCATCGCCTGGGTGGCTTCTATACCTTCAGCCGCGAGATCGAAGCCCACGGCATGCGACCAGGCACACGCGTCCGCAGCATCGGCGTCAAGCCGGCCGGCGATGATGTCGCCGCTGGCCTTGGCCTGGCACCGGGGACGCCGGTCGTGGCGCTGTCCCGCGTTCGGCTGGCCGACGAGCAGGCCATCGTGTCCGAGACCAGCTACCTGCCTGCTGCCCGCTTCAAGGGCCTGGAAGACGTCGACTTCGCCGCCGCCAGCCTCTACGACACGTTGACCAGTGCTTTCGGCGTGCGACCGGTCCGCGCCCGCGAGACCTTCGTGCCCGTGCTGCTCGACGACGACGAGGCTGCCATCCTGGGGGGTGCGGCAGGGGACCCGGTGTTGAGCGTGGAGCGCACCACCTACGACGTGGACGGCGTGATCATCGAGTTCTGCCAGTCCATCCTTCGCGCCGACCGCTATCGCTACTCGGTCGAGCTGCGTGACGTCTGAGCGAAGCTGAACGAGGCTGGCCGCCGGCTCGGCTGGCCGACCGCTGAGAACCAGGAGCCAAGGGAGAGATGACCGACGTGCAAGCGACGACAGCAAACCAGATCCGCGACCTAGTCGCGATGAGCACGCCGTGGCGCGAGGCCAGCACCGGCGGCGAGGCCGTGGCCGCTGCCCTCGAGGTGGCACGCGAGGCTCCACAGTCGATGCTGGATCGGCTCGACGGTGCCGCGCGCATCGTCATCACCGGCGCCGGCTCCTCGCTGTACATCGCACAGGTGGCAGCCTTCTCCATGCGCGCCCATGGCGACCTGGCGGCCGAGGCCCAGCCGCTTTCGGAGGTCCTGCTCCGTCCAGCCGCCGTCTTCGCCGGGCTAGCGCTGGCCGACCAGCCCGTCATCGTCGTCTCGCGTTCGGGCTCCACCACGGAGGCCCTGGAGGTCATCAAGGCTGCGCGAGCTCGCGGCCAGTACACCATCGCCGTCACCTGCCGACCCGATGCACCCATGGCCGGCCTGGCTGACGCGGTGCTGGCGGTGCCCGAAGGCGATGAGGAAGCCATCGTCATGACACGCTCCTTCGCCGCGCAGGCAGCCCTGCTGATGCGCCTGGGCGCTCGGCTCGGCGACGGTATCCTGGCAGCCGACCTCGATGCCGTGCCCTCGGAGTGGGCGACCCTGGAGCCCTGGCTCGAGCGAGCCTTCGAGCTGGCCGCGACGAACCCGTCGCGAGTGGTGGTGCTGGGTGGTGGGGCGGCCTTCGGCCTGGCCAACGAGGCCGTGCTGAAGGCCACCGAGACCGGCCAGGTGCCGGCCTCCGCGTTTCACCCCTTCGAGTTCCGCCACGGCCCCATCTCGGTATGCGAGCCGGGCATGATCGTGATCGGCATCCTCGGTGGTGAGTCCGAGGCCGACGAGCGGCGGGTGCTGGAGGAGTCGGCCGCGCTGGGTGCCACCACCTGGGCGCTGGGCTCGGACGGCCCCGGCGGCGGGCTCGAAGAGATGGCGCGTCTGCCCCTGGTGCTGCATGTGCTGCAGGCGTTGGCGCTCGGCATCGCCGTGCGACGTGGCCTCGATCCCGAATCGCCGCGGCACCTGGGTCAGGTCGTGGTCATCGGGGGCGAGTAGGCGCCATGGGCATGCTTCGCCTCGCCCTGTCCACGAAGCGGCCCATCCAGGCCATCGACGTCACCAGCCTGTTCGGCTCCCGCGCGTGGCCCGATGGGCTGCTGCTGGCCTCGGTCGAGCACACCACCGCGGCCATCTTCCTGGGCGAGTCAGGCGCCGAGATGTTCGAGGACTACGAGCGAGTGGCCTCGCGCCTCATCGAGGGCTACGGTCCCTGGCAGCACGAGACGTGGAACCCCGGCAATGCCCAGTCGCACGTCCTCTCGAGCTTCATCGGCGGGCAGTTGCTCCTGCCCGTGACAGACGGCCGGCTGGACCTGGGCACGTGGCAGCGCATCATCTTCCTGGAGCTCGATGGCCCCCGCCAGCGCCACATCGCCGTCGCCAGCCTGGCCACCCAGTCGCTCAGCTCAGCGCGGTAGCCGGTGCCCCTGCGCCCCGCCCGGATGCCCCGGTCCGGCTAGCGCGTGATGCCGCCAAGGCGCTCGTAGTGGGTGGTCTCGATGGCGGCCAGCTCCGCCCAGAGATCCTCGTTGGCATCGCCGATGACCGCGATCCTCACCTTGTCCAGGCAGTCGAACAGGGCTGGCACGAGGTCAGCCACGTTGCGGTTGTGGAAGACGAACGCGTCGGCGTCCTTGAAGACCTCGATGTTGACGTTGCGGCTGCCGTCGGCCGACAGGAAGTACTCGTAGCGCAGCGTGTCCGGCTCTGACTGGGTCTTGGCGAAGAGCGCTTCGGCGGCTGCCTTGAAGTCCTCCGTGCGCCCGGGCTTGATGTCGAACTCGACGAATAGGGTGGTGGTTGCCATCGGAAGCTCCTCCCCGTGCTGTCACTGGCTCCTGTGGGCACGACGCTGTCGCCGGGCCTCGTACAAGATTACGGCGGCGCTGGCCGAGACATTGAGGCTGTCTGCGAGTCCGAGCATGGGGATGCTCAGCGGGACCACGCCCTCGCCCGTCCAGGCATCGGTCAGGCCGCTGGTCTCCGCGCCCACGACGAGCGCGATCGGGCCCGTCAGGTCGGCCGCGTCGTACGCCAGCTCGGCGTCCACCCGTGCCGCGAGGATGGTGATGCCGCGGTGCTGCAGGAAGGCGAGGGCCTCGGCCGACGAGCAGGTCGCCAGCGGCAGGCTGAAGATGGTGCCAAGGCTGGCGCGGATGGCATTGGGGTTCCAGATGTCCGAGACGGGGTCGGCCACGATGACGGCGTCTACGCCGGCACCGTCGGCCGATCGCAACAGCGCACCCAGGTTGCCCGGTTTCTCCACCTGCTCGACCACCGCGATGAGCGGGACTTTCGGCAGCACCAGCCCGGCAAGGCTGATCGACCGCATCTCCAGCACCGCCACGATGCCTTCGTCACGTTGGCCGTAGGCCAGGCGCGCCAGGAGCTCCGGAGTGGTCTGCATGATCTCGGCGCCGGCCAGCCGCGGCAGCAGCGCACGCGCCGCTTCGCTGCGCAGCCGATCGGAGGCTACCCATGCCTCGATGACTCGAACCTCCCTGTCGAGGGCGTGTCCGATCTCGCGGGCGCCATCGACGAGGATGTGGCGACGGGCGTGCCGCTCGCCTGGCTCGCGCAGCGCCAGTGCGGCCTTGAAGCGTGGGTTCTGGCGGCTGCGGATCTCGGGACCGGGTACTGCCCTCACCCCCCGCCAGCCTGCGAGGCTTCCTCGAAGGCCTTCCTGAGCTCTTCGGTCAGCTCCTCCGACCAGTCGGCTCCGAAGACCCGGAAGGTGGGGATGTCGAAGCGCCCGATGTGCGAGCCGGGGTTCGCCGCTGCGTACTCCGCCATGCAGCGGTCGACCTCCTCGATCGAGTCCTCCCACGATCGCTCTCGGTAGGTGTGCACGTAGACGTCACGCGGCTCGTCCTCGTCGGGCAGGCGGGCAGTCAGGTAGGTGGAGTTGCCCACCAGGTCGCGATCGTCGCAGGCGGTCTCACCGGTCAGTGGTTCGCTGATGACGATGCCCCGCCGCACGATCGACTGCAGCACGTCGCGTTGGTTGCCCGGATCGAACGATGGCTCGGCCAGTGAGTAGCAGCCCCCAAGCGCGAAGCCACCGGCGAGCGCGAGCGCGAGGATCCGGGCGCGAACCGAAGATGTCACCCTGCAAGCGTAGCGTCGGGGGCGCGGAACTGGTCGGCAATGCTTGCGACGGTGCCCGCGACGGCCGGATTCGCTTATCGTCGCTACCATTCGCGCGTGCCCAACCTTCGTCCTTTCCGCGCGCTCCGGTACGACGCGGCTGCAGCCGACCTCTCGGCGGTGCTGGCGCCGCCGTATGACATCATCAGCCCGGCCGAGCGCCGGGAGCTGCTGGCGCGTGACCCGCACAACATCGTGCGCATCGAGCTGCCGGCCGAGCTCGGGGCGGCCGGGCAGGACGACTACGCCTCGGCCGCTGCGACCCTGGGCGCATGGCGGGAGGCGGGCATCCTGGTCAGGGACGCGGAGCCCACGGTCACCGTCCACCAGATGCGCTGGTCCGACGGGGAGGGTGGCGAACGGCGCGCCACCGGACTGTTCTGCCGCCTGGGTCTCGAGGAGTACGGGCCCACGGCCGGCGTGCTGCCGCATGAGCGAACCCACGGGGGCCCCAAGGCCGACCGCTACGCGCTGCTGCAGGCGACGCGGGTGAACACGAGCCCGGTCGTCTTCCTGGCGGGATCCGAGCCGGCGGTCACGTCGGCGGCCGTGCTGGCGCTGGCTGAGGGAGCACCCCATGCCGAGGCTGTGACCGCCGATGGGGTCCATCACCGCCTCTGGGTCCGTGGGGCGGACGAGGCTGCGCCGGTGCTGGCGCTGATGTCGGCCGCGCCGGTGACCATCGCCGACGGGCACCATCGCTACGAGACGGCGCTGAGGTATCGCGCCGATCGCGCGGCCGAGCGGGCAGACGACCCCGATCCTGCCTGGGACTACCTGCTGGCGCTGGTCTATCCGCTCGACCAGTCACCGCCGGCCCTGCCCACCCACCGTGTCGTGCGCGGCCGTCCCTGCGGCGATGACCTGCTCGAACGCCTCGCAGCCTTTGCCGCCGTCGAGCGTCTGCCTGACCTCGAGACGCTGCTGGCTCGCATGACCGAGCCGGCCCGGGTCGAGCCCGGCGCCACCGGCAGCGGCCGCATCGGCGTCTTCACCCACGGCACGGCGGCCATGCTCTCGGTCGACCGCAGTGCCACTGACGTGCTCCTCGACGTCGGCCTCTCCGCGGGCTCGCGCGGGCTGGACGTCAACGCGCTGGGCGTGATCATCGATCGTGCCTTCGGCGACGACACCACCACCATGGCCGCTGATGGTCGCCTCTGGTATGCCAAGGACGCCACCGACGCGACCGCGCAGGTGCTGAGGGAGGAGGCGTCCACTGCCTTCCTGCTCGACGGGATGCCGCCGGCGGCCATCTCGCTGGTGGCCGAGGCCGGCGAGGTCATGCCGCAGAAGTCGACCTACTTCAACCCCAAGGCGCCCGCCGGGCTCCTGCTCAACCCGCTCGAGCGGTAGCCGGTTCGGCCGAGGACAGAGGAGAGACCCACAGGATGGATCCAGACCTCCCCAAGGGAGCGGCTGCCATCGCCGGGAACGGGCGAGGTGGCGACAGGCAGGACCTCATCGGCCGCCCGCCGGGCAAGCCCGTGCGCAAGGACGAGATCGTGCTCGAGGATCGCGGCCTGTACGTCGAGTCGTGGCTGCCTGAGCGCCGCTCGCGCCGGCGCCCTCTGTACTACGTGCACGGTGAGCTGTGTGGCTCGTGGCTGTGGGAGTCGTATCTGCGCTACTTCGCGCAGCGCGGCTGGGAGGGCCATGCCCTGAACCTGCGGGCCCACTTCTGGTCGCAGACGGCTCCCATCGAGGAGCTCACCTTCGACACCTATCTCCAGGACACGGTGGCCGGATTCGAGGCGCTCGAGCGCCCAGCCGTGGTCGTCGGGCATGGCCTGGGCGGCCTCCTGGCGATGAAGCTGGCCGAGGGCCGTGACATCGATGCGCTCATCCTCATCAGCCCTGCCATCCCGGCGCCGCTGCGGCCGGTGCCCCCGCCACACGTCGTGCGACTGGTGCCGGCCCTGTACCAGGCCGAGCTCATCGACTGGGCCGGCAGCCACGAGCAAGTGCAGCGCCAGAACCCCGACCTGACGCTGGCCGACGTGCGCCGCATCCAGCACCTCCTGGGCGCCGAGAGCGGCGCTGCCCGCCGGCAGATGCTGGCCGGTGTCTACGTCGATCGCGACAAGCTGCCGGACGTGCCCGTGCTCATCATCGGGGCCGGGCTGGACCGCCAGTTCGCCGAGGCCGACAGCGCCCGCCTGGCCGAGTGGCTCGGCGCCGAGTACCAGCCCTTCGGCGCGCACTCGCACTACGGCGCCGTCCTCGGCGAGCAGGGCTTCGACCAGGTGGCCGACACCATCCGCTCCTTCCTCGAGCACCACCGCCTGTAGCCGTTCGTCGCACCATGGTCGCGTCCTCGGCCTGGCAATGCATGTCCCCGGATCGCTGTCGTCCCGGCCGGCCGTGCGTGGTCCGCTGCTTGGTCAGCTGTCGTCCCGGACGGCCCACCGCCTCCTGGTCACAGCTGTCGTCCCAGCCGGCCCACCGCCTCCTGGTCAAAAGTCCGCGAGGGGGCCCTAAGGTGGCTGCCGCGGGCGCAGCGCGGCCGAGCCGATGCCCTTCGGTGGACCGGCCAGACGCGGGGCGGGTTCCGCGGCCACGCGGCCAGCAGGCTTTGAGCATGGCCCAGTCACTCACGGTCATATCTGCGGAGGGTGCGTCGCCCTGCTGTCCACTGGCCGGGTGCGCCGGCGAACCCCTCTCGCCTAACGGCCCCCACGCGGACATCTGACCGAAAGACCGCCACGAATGGGGGGATCGAGTCCCCGAGCAGACGCTGGGATGCCGACGG
>DATHSE010000300.1:0-13781 GCA_035464455.1 Anaerolineae bacterium
GAGATCGCCAACGTCACCCCGCTCGACTACCAGCCCTTCGTGGGGCGCTCGGCCTTCGCCCACAAGGGCGGCGTCCACGGTGCCGCCGTGGCCAAGGTCGAGCACAGCTACCAGCACGTCGATCCGGCACTCGTGGGCAACCAGAGCCGCCTGGTGGTGTCGGAGCTCGGCGGCCGCGCCAACACGCGCATCCGCGCCGAGCAGCTGGGCCACGACCTGGAGGGCGTGGTCGACGCGCGCGAGCTGTCGGTCATCATCAAGGAGCTGGAGAACCAGGGCCTTGCCTTCGAGGGCGCCGAGGCCTCCTTCGAGCTGCTCATCCGACGGCGCACCACGGGCTACCAGCCACCCTTCGAGATCCTCGACTACACCACCCTCTCGGAGAAGCGCCAGGACCAGGCCTTCCTGTCCGAGGCCACCGTGAAGGTTCGCGTCGATGGCGAGGTGCTGCACACCGCCGCAGATGGCAACGGCCCGGTCAACGCGCTCGACGCGGCCATGCGCAAGGCGCTGGGCACGTTCTACCCGCAGCTGGAGTCGGTGCACCTCGTCGACTACAAGGTCCGCATCCTCGATGGTGAGGCCGCGACGGCGGCCCGCACCCGCGTCATCATCGACTCGCAGGATGGCGAGCTCGAATGGTCCACCATGGGGTCGGACACGAACATCATCTCGGCCTCCGCGGCGGCGTTGGCCGACTCGTTCGAATACGCCATCTGGAAGCGGCAGGTCGCCGCTGCCAAGCGTGGCTGAGGCGACGGGTCCGGGCCGCTGAGCGGTGGGCCGCCGGTGCGGTCGATGAGACGCCTCGACGGACGCTAGGCTTCTCGCCCATGACAGCCGATCCGCAGCTGCGTGTCGCCTTCGCCGGCGCACCCGGCTCGTTCGCCGAGGATGCCGTGCTGGCAGCCTACCCGCGGGCACAGGCACTGCCGGTGCCGATGTTCGCCGATGTCGTGGCTGCGGTCGAGGCAGGCACGGTGGCCGCGGGTGTCGTGCCCATCGAGAACGTGGTGGGTGGAGGTGTGCACGAGGTCTACGACCTGTTGCTGGACACCGAGGCCGGCGTGGTGGGCGAGGTCATCGTGCCCGTTCGGCTGTGCCTGGCGGCCCTGCCGGGCGAGCGGCTCGACACCATCGAGCGGGTGTACTCGCACATCCAGGCCCTGACGCAGGCGGAGCGCTACCTGCGCTCGCGCGGCTGGACGCTGCTGGCGGCCACCAACACCGCCGGCGCCGGCCGCACCATCAAGGAGCGTGCCGAGCGCGGCTCCGCGGCCGTGCTTTCGCCGCGGGCAGCCGAGATCCACGGCCTGGAGGTGCTGGCAGCGGACATCCAGACAGAGCGCCGCAATCGGACGCGCTTCCTGGTGCTGGCGATGGCCGGAACTCGTGGCCTGCCACGGCCGGCCACGGCCGATCCGGATGGCAGCCGCCGCAGTGCCCTTGCCTTCAGCGTGCGCAACGAGCCCGGCACGCTCGTTCGCGCGCTGGGCGTCATCGCCGAGCACGCCATCAACATGACCAAGCTGGAGTCGCGCCCCAGCCGCGAGGGCAGCTGGGAGTACGTCTTCTGGGTCGACCTTGACGCGGACGTCTGCGACGCGAGCGCCGGGGGCGCGGCCTTTCTCACCGACCTGCGCTCGGTTTGCGTCTGGGTACGGGTGATGGGCTGCTACCCTCGCTGCGTAGAACCGGCGCCCACGGAGCCCTGATCGTCTCCGCTCACGCCTCCGCCGACCCACCCCGCCTCGCAGCGAGAGGATGCTCATGACCGACACGCCAACCACGCAGGCTCCGCCGCCGCGTCGATCGCGCCGGCCGGTCATCATCGCCGTGGTCGTCATCCTGGCGCTGGCCATCGCCGGCGTGGTAGCGGCCTACGTCTTCCTCTTCGGATCGGAGGCACCACCGGCGCCGAGCATCGACGATGCCATCAGGGTGCTGCTGCCCTCAGCCTCGCCCGAGTAGCGCACCACGCGAGCCGGTGCGTCGACGGCCCTGCCGCGGTCGCCGGGTGACTCGCGCTTCAGACCTCGGTGATCGTCACCGACTTGATGGCCACCGGGTCCACCGGCCGGTCCTGCGCGCCCTTGGGCGCATTGGCGATGGCGTCCACGACTTCCTCGCCGGCGCTGAGCTTGCCGAAGATGGTGTAGTCCGGCGGCAGGGCGTAGTCAGCGTGCATGACGAAGAACTGGCTGCCGTTGGTGTCACGACCGGCGTTGGCCATGGCCAGCGTGCCCCGCAGGTACCGGCGTGCGACGTCCTCGTTCTTGAACTGGTAGCCGGGACCGCCACGGCCGGTGCCGGTAGGATCGCCACCCTGGATCATGAAGCCGCTGATGACGCGGTGGAAGATCACGTCGTCGTAGAAGCCCTCGCGGGCGAGGAAGACGAAGTTGTTCACCGTGCGCGGTGCCTCCGAGGCGAAGAGCTCAGCGGTCATGGTGCCGACCGATGTCTCGATGATGGCCGTGTAGGTCCTGGCCGGATCGATGACCATCTCGGGCGGGCTGGCGTACTGGGGCATAAGGTCACTCCTATCTGTGGGTTCCTATCAGCCTACCCGAGGTTGCCCGCGAACCTCGGCGACGATGCTGCCGGGGCCGCGGCTGACTACCATGGGGGCCTGCCGACGAAGGAGGCCGCATGCCCGACATCGCCATGACCCGTGACGCCCACCCCATCTACCTGGCCGGGCGCTGGGTCGACTCGCCCCGGCGGCTCGACGTGGCCGACCCGGCTCACCCGGGCGAGCTCGCCGGCAGCACCTTCCTCGCCAGCGAGGAGCAGTACGAGGAAGCAGCTGACGCTGCCGTTCGTGGCTTCGAGGCCATGCGCTCGCTGCCGACGTTCGAGCGCGCTGCCGCCCTGCGCCGTATCAGCGCCGGCATCGCCGAGCGCCGCGACGAGCTGGCCGCGCTCATCACGCGCGAGTCGGGCAAGCCCCTCCGTGACGCTCGCGTGGAGGCAGATCGCGGCGTGCTGGTGTTCCGGCTGGCTGCGGAAGAGGCCGAGCGCATGGGCGGCGAGACGCTGCCGCTGGACATCGGCCCGGCGCACGCGGGTCGCACCGGCATCACGCGACGGTTCCCCATCGGTCCGGTGGCCGGTATCAGCCCGTTCAACTTCCCGCTCAACCTGGCCGCGCACAAGGTCGCACCAGCCATCGCCGCGGGCTGCTCCATCCTGCTGAAGCCACCGTCGCGCGATCCGCTCACGATGCTGACGGTGGCCGAGATCATCCACCAGGCCGGCTTGCCCGCAGGGGCGGTGTCGGTGCTGCCGATGGACCGCCAGCTTGGCGACCGGCTTGTGTCGGACGAGCGCTTCAAGCTGCTCAGCTTCACCGGCTCACCGCAGGTCGGCTGGCGCATGAAGGCGCGAGCCGGCAAGAAGCCGGTGGTGCTGGAGCTGGGCGGCAACGCCGGTGCCATCGTGGACGCCTCGGCCGATCTCGACTGGGCCGTGAAGCGCGCGGTCATGGGCGCCTTCGCCTTCAGTGGCCAGGTCTGCATCAGCCTGCAGCGGCTGCTGGTACACGAGTCGGTGTGGGAGCCCTTCATGCAGCGTTTCGTGGCCGCCACGTCCGCGCTGAGGCTGGGTGACCCCGGCGACCCTGCCACCGACATCGGACCCATGGTCGATGCCGCGGCCGTCGAACGCACCGAGCGCTGGGTGACCGCGGCCGTGGATGACGGTGCCCGGGTGCTGACCGGCGGGAAGGCTGAGGGCCTGTTCTTCCGCCCGACGGTCATCATCGATGCGCAGCGCACTTCGCAGGTCTGCTCGGAGGAGGCCTTCGCGCCACTGGTGGTGGCCTTTCCCTTCGCCGACATCGAAGCGGCATTCGCCGAGGTCAACGCCAGCCGCTTCGGACTGCAGGCGGGCGGCTTCACCAACGACCTCGACCACGCCTGGCGGGCATGCGAGGCGCTCGAGGTCGGTGGCGTGGTCATCAACGACGTGCCCACGTATCGGGTCGACCACATGCCCTATGGCGGGGTCAAGGAGAGCGGCATCGGTCGCGAGGGACTGCGCTGGGCCATCGAGGACATGACCGAGCTGAGGCTCCTGGTCATCGCCCAGCCGGGCTGACGCGTTACTGCCGAAGCGCCAGCGGTCCTGTATCGGACTGTGTATTTCGGGCCATTCCGTCATGGTCGCTGACGGTGTTGTATGGGTCGACCAGCCTCCGCTGGCGCTATGCGACTGCCAACCCGCCCCACCACACGCCGCTCTCGCTCCCGTTTCCTGCGTGGCCCCGGCCTGATCAGGATCCGGCTCTGGCTGGCTATGCTCGGGCTGGCCGTGCTGCCGATGGTGGGCGTGATCCTCATCATCAACCTGCTGGCCCCACAGGCATCACCGGCCGGCGACCGACGTGCCTGGGACACGGCCGCAGCTGCGGCCGCGCTGTCAGAGGCGGAGCGTGCGCTGGAGTCGCGGCTGCTGGGCGTGGCCACCGGCCCCGAGGTGCAGCGACTCGTCGATGGTGTCGACGGCAGCGCCGAGCGCAGCATCGTGTCGTCGCTCGTGACCGCCATCGAAGGCCCCACCCGAGGCTTGCTGAAGAGCGCCTGCATCACGCGCCTGCTCGACGGCTCGCAGGTTGACCTCGTCGCGACCGCGGGGGCGCCACCCGGGACCTCGGCCTGCGGTTCAGCCACGCTGGTCGGCAGTGCCATCGAGGCACGCCCCGGCGCCATCGTGCGTGGCACCACCTGGGGACCTGACCGCACGCGGCGGATGGTGCTCGCGACCGACCTGCCGGCGACATCGCGCCGCATCGCCGGGGTGCTGGCCGTCGAGATCGGCCTGGCCGAGCTCTTCGCCGCCACGCCCGCGGCAGCCGAGATCGGGAGCAGCGCGGTCCTCGTCGACATGTCCACCAACACCATCGCGGCCGGGGCACGAACCGACGCGGTGGTGAGCGGGACCGGGATCCCCGGCGCCAAGCCGCTGGGGAACCTGCGGGTCCGTCTCGACGGCATCATCAGCGGCCACGACGGCACGGCACGCGCCCTGGCGCTGGCCGGCTGGATGGCCACGGCGGCACCGGTCTGGCGCTCCGATGACGGCGCTCACTTCGGGCTCATCCACCTCTGGCCGGTCAGCCCTGACGCACCCAACTATGCGCTCGTCGGCGCGCTGGTCGCCTTCGCCCTGATCGTGCTGATCGTCGCGGCCGTGACGGCGCGGACGTTCCTGCAGCCCTTCGATGACCTGGCCGAATCACAGGCCCAGCTGGAGGTGCTGTACCGCGAGGCACGCGAGGACTCGCTGCACGACGGCCTGACCGGCCTCGGCAACCACCGCTCCTTCCAGGAGGAGCTCGACCGCCAGCTCGACCTCTACCGTCGCCACGAAGTGCCCGTGGCGCTGCTGCTCATCGACCTCGACGACCTCAAGGTCGTCAACGACGGCGAGGGCCATCCCGCGGGCGACCGCCTGCTGGTGGGCATGGCCAATGCCATCCGCGACACCCTGCGCTACGGCGATCGTGCCTTCCGCATCGGCGGTGACGAGTTCGCCGTGATCCTGCCGCACACCGACGGCGACAACGCCCTCGTGGCCGCCAACCGGCTTCGCCACTTCTGCCTGCGCCCGGCCGCGGGCGAGCGCGTCATCCCGTTCTCCGGTGGCATCTCGTCGGTGCCGCAGCTGGCAGCCGATCGCAATGAGCTGTTCCGCCAGGCCGACGCCGCGCTCTATCGCTGCAAGCGCAATGGACGAGGAACGGTGGCGATCTTCGATGCCGACCGCGACCTGGTGCCACAGGACGCCAGCGGCCAGGGCGCGGCCACGGCGGTGCGCGACATCGTGCGCGCCCGCAACCTGACGCCTGTCTACCAGCCCATCGTGGACCTGCGCGATGGCAGCGTGCTCGGGTTCGAGGGCCTCATCCGGCCGGGTGCCTCCTCGCCCTTCGCCAACCCTGGCGAGCTCTTCGCCGCGGCTGCGGCGGCCGGTCGGACCGTCGAGCTCGACCTCGCCTGCTTCGAGGTCGTGGCGGCCGGCAGCGTGGCCATCAGCCCCGAGCAGGTCCTGACCATCAACCTCTCGCCGCAGACGCTCGAGACGCAGGACTTCACGGCCGCCTGGCTGCTGGAGATCCTGGCCCGCTACCAGGTCAGTCCCGGACGCGTCATCGTCGAGCTCACCGAACGCGAGGCCATCACCGACCTGGACCGTCTGCGGCGCAACGTGGCGGCACTGCAGCACGCTGGCGTGCGCCTGGCAGCCGACGACGTTGGCGCCGGCAATGCCGGTCTGCGACTGCTGAGCCAGGTTCGCTTCGACATCATGAAGATCGACCTCTCGCTGGTGCAGGACGGCGCCCAGCACGACTCCTCGCGCGCAGTGCTGCGCTCGCTCATGGACCTGGCTTCGCGCCAGGGTGCCGTCACCATCGCCGAGGGACTCGAGACCGCCGAGCAGCTGCGCTCGCTGCGCGAGCTGGGCATCACCACCGGCCAGGGCTACCTGCTGGGCCGGCCGGGCCACAACCTCGGGCTCGGCCGCGTCGATATCGAAGCCCTTGCGGCGGGCATGCTCATCGTCCAGAGCCTGCCCGGGGAGTCGGTGCGCCTGCCGAGTCCCGAGGGTGGCGATGCGCTGGCGGGCACGCCGGCCTAGGTCGCGCTGGGGCCCTACACTCGCCGCGTGGAGACGCAGCAGATCATCCAGAGCCTCAGCTACGTCACCTGGGTGCTGCTGGGCGGTCTGGCGCTGGGGAGCTTCGCGCTCGTGTGGCTGCTGCGCCAGGCGACCGATGCCACCGCCGGCTTCCTCGGCTTCAGCGCCATCCTGGCCGCCGTCATCGGGCTCGGCTGGCTCATCGTCGAGTGGGGCCTGCCCGACCCGACACAGCTGGCCATCGAGAGCAGCGCCGGGTCGGCCGAGCCACGGCGCGCCGCCATCGCCGTCTTCGCGCTGCTGGCGCTGCTCTCCGGGGTACGGCTTCGAGGCGCCGGCCGAGCGCTGTGGCTGGGCAGCGCCGCCATCCTGGCGGGAGTGGCGGCGCTGGTCCTGGGTGCCTGGGACTGGAGCGGCGGCGAGCCCATCGGCGTGCCGATGCTGGTGCAGCTGCTGGCCCTCTCGGCCATCACCGGCGGCTCCATGGCGGCGGTGGTGCTGGCGCACTGGTACCTGGTGACACCCAAGATCTCCGCGCAGCCGCTCATCCTGACCACGAGGCTGCTGATGCTGGTGCTGGGCGTCCAGCTGCTGCTGTTCGGTGTCTGGGCCGGGGCGGGCATCGGCGGCATGCAGCCCTTCGAGGTGCTCAGTGGGCCCAACATGATCTTCGTCTGGCTGCGCCTGGTCGTCGGGCTGGCCTTCCCGCTGCTGCTGACGTGGATGGCCTATCGCACGGCACTGACGCGCTCGATGGAATCGGCCACCGGCCTGCTCTACATCGAGTTCGCGTTGGTGATGGCCTCGACGATCGTGGCCTCCGGGCTGCTGTTCGGCGAAGGCCTGCTGGTCTAGCCGTGCACGTCAAGGTCCGCCTCTTCGCACAGCAACGCGCGCAGACCGGGCTGCGCACGCATGAGCTGCAGCTGCCCGAGGGCGCCGACGTGGCCACCGCATGGACGGCGCTGGTGGCCGACCTGCCCATCATCGCCGACGCCGCGGGCAGCGTTCGCTTCGCGCGCAACGGCAGCTACGTCGACGCCGGCGAGGTGCTGGCCGAGGGTGATGAGCTGGCTGTCATCCCGCCCGTGGCCGGCGGAGCACCTGCCTCCCCGGCGGCCTACCGGCGCCTGGAGCTTGTGGAGTGGGCCCTCGACGAGGACGTGCTGGCTGACCTGCGCGCAGCCGTCGCGACCCCGGCCGACGGCGCCGTGGTCGCCTTCGTGGGCCAGGCGCGGGAGACGGCGGGCACGGCCGCGCCCGGGCAGGAGGCCGAGGCTGCCCGCCATGCCGGCCAGCGCGTGATCGGCCTCGCCTACGAGGCCTTCGAGCCCATGGCGCTGGCGGTCCTGGGGCAGATCGCAGACGAGATCGAAGCTCGCTTCGGCACGCGCAGGCTCGCCATCCTCCACCGCGTGGGCGAGGTGATGGTGGGGGAGCCGAGCGTGGTCATCGTGGTGGCCTCGCCCCATCGAGCGGAGGCCTTCGACGCCTGCCGCTACGCCATCGAGGAGCTGAAGGCGCGTGCGCCGATCTGGAAGGCCGAGCACTTCGCCGACGGCAGCGTCTGGTTGGGGACGCCCGCGCGCCACGGACCGGGGGACGGGACGTCGGGCTAGGCCCGGCCCGTCACACGCGATACGATTGACGGGTATGACCGACCCAGCGCGCCGAGCCAGGCCCGTGGGGCCACCCCCTCCCGGTGGCCCTCCGCCAGCACCACCGTACCAGCGCCCGGAGGGGGAGCCGCCGCGGCCCGATGGCACCCCGCCACAGCCGCCGTACGTGCGCGTCTACTCCTGGTCGTCCCCGGGCCAGTCCTTCCCCTGGTTCGCGGTGCTGCTGCTGGTGCTGGGTGTCGGCCTGCTCATCGAGATCCTCATCCCCGACCTCTCCTTCGGCTCGCTGATCATCCTCGCCGCCGGTGTGGCCTTCGGCGCCGCCTGGCTCTACCGGGGCATCGTGGGCGCCACCATGCCGGCGCTGGTCATGACCGCCTGGGGCCTCGCCGGCGTGGGGCGCGACTTCGGCGTTCTCACCGGCGACGGCTGGAACACGCTGTTCATCGGCAGCGCCTTCCTCGTCGGCTGGGCCCTGGCGAGGGTCCAGGACACTCGCCGTGAGTACGCGCTCTGGATCGGCGCCATCCTTGCCATCATCGGCCTCGCCGACGTCTCCGACACGCTGCCCTTCGACATCGGGCTGGCGGTCGTCATCCCGCTGGCGATGATCGGCATCGGCGTCTACATGGTCTGGAAGAGCCGCGTCCTGCAGCGATCGTAGCGGCGCGCTGTCAGCGGGTGTAGCGGCCGTCGGGGTCGAGCACCTCACGGATGAGGCGCAGCTCATCAGCGCTCGGCGGCGGGGTCTGCGACAGCGTTGGCGAGACCAGCACCTCCCAGTCGATGGCGGCCCGGACGTCGTCCAGCGACACGCCCGGGTGCAGCGTGTCGAGGCGCATCTCGCCGTCCGCTTCGAAGTGGTACACACCCAGGTCGGTGACCACCACCGACGGCCCCCGGCGACCGCTGCCGCTGCTGCCGGGCGAAGTACAGAAGTCGATGCTGGCTACGAACGAGCGCTTCGACTGACGCATGACCACGAAGACCTGCCTCGAGTGGAGGGCGATCTCGTTGGCGCCACCCGAGCCGGGCAGCCGCACCTTCGGCGCCGCATAGTCGCCGATGACGGTGCTGTTGATGTTGCCGAAGCGATCGATCTGGGCCGCACCCAGGAAGCCCACGTCCACCAGGCCACGCTGCAGGTACAGGCCGAAGAGATCGGCCTGCGACATCACCGCCAGTGAGCCGGTGACGATGGTGGGGTCGCCGATGGAGAGCGGCAGCCGTGCCGGCTGGGCGCCGTAGGCGCCGGCCTCGTAGATGAGCTCGAGCTCGGGAGCGACGGTGCGAAGCGCCAGGTTCACGGCCACGTTGGGCAGGCCGATGCCGACGAAGCAGACGCGCTGCCCGGCCAGCTCACGGGCGGCGGCCGCGATCATCATCTCGCTGGGCGTGTAGCCGGCCGCCGTCATCGGTACTCGCCGTAATCGATGGCGCCGGCGACGGCCGTGCCCGTGGGGCGGATGCGGTCCCGGACGGTGGGCCCCAGGCGCTCCATGTACTCCGCGCGCCCCGACGACCCGTGCACCCAGGTCTCCAGCCAGTCGGTCAGACGCTGCGGGTCACGGGCGATGGCATCCCACTCGACATAGAAGGCGTTGTCGCGGTCGTAGAAGCCCTGGGCATACGAAGGATGCGCGCCATACGGCTCATGCACCACCGCGTCGACGATGAGCCCGGGTATGACGGTGCGGTTGGGATCGGCCCGGATGACCGACTCGTCGACCAGCTCCTCGACCACCACGATGACACGCTCGGCGGCGAAGGCGGCTTCCTTCTGGGCTCCGACGAGCCCCCATACCTGCGCGTTGCCGGCGGCGTCGGCGCGTTGGGCGTGGACGATGGTGACGTCGGGGTTGATGGGCGGCACCACGTAGACGCGCTCGTCGCCGTAGGG
The DNA here is from genome assembly GCA_035464455.1 of Anaerolineae bacterium. GTDB lineage: Bacteria > Chloroflexota > Limnocylindria > Limnocylindrales > CSP1-4 > JAFMJV01. The sequence continues at coordinate 10,162 of DATHSE010000300.1, forward strand.
CGAGGCCAGCGGCCGGATCCGCGGATTGGCCGCGGGCATGTCGGTCCCCTCGTAGCTTCGCAGCGGATAGAAGGGCAGGTTGGTGGCACCGGCGATGTAGCGCCCGACCATGCCGAAGTGGCTGTACTCCTCCAGCTCCAGCGTCGGCTGCGCGCCCTCGGTCACGCGACGGATGGCATGCAGGCTCCCGACCCCGGGGTTGCCCAACCAGCTGAAGACCAGCTTGCGAGCTACACCGGCGCCGATCATCTGGTCGTAGATGACGTCCGGCGTCATGCGGATGAGCGTCAGGTCACGGCGCCGCTGGCGGATGATCTCGTGGCCGGCGGCGAAACAGATGAGGTGCGTGAAGCCCTCGATGGCCACGCTGTCGCCGTCCCGCACCAGCGTCGCGACGGCGTCGCGCATGCTGGCGACCTTGGATGTGCTCACCGGGCCATCGTAGCGCCCGTCGCCCCTTCCCTCCTGAGCGGTCGTGAGCGGTCGTGAGCGCGAGCGACCGCTACAGCGGGGACAGCGCCCGCCATAGGGCGTCCTCGAGCTCCTCGACCGTGATGGCGCCCTCGAACTTGGCGCGCACCAGGCCCGCGGCGTCGATGACCACCACGTACGGCTCCGTGCGCAGGCCCCAGCGCTCGGTCCATGGCGCCGACTGCAGCCAACCCTCCTCGGACAACAGCGGCTGCAGATAGCCATCCTGAACGTGCATCAGGTAGGGCTCGACGTGGACGAAGTTCACGCCCTCGGGATGGTTGGCGGCCACCTCCTTGACCTTCTCGATGGTGGGCCCGCAGGTGGCGGTCTGGCAGAAGGAAGGCGTCACGAAGGCGATGATGGCCGGCGCATCAGCCTCGATGGCATCGAGGATCGAGAGCTCGTAGAAGCGCTCCTCCGGATGGGGGTCGCTGGAGATCCGGCTGAGGTCGCCGCCGACGTCAGCGGCGGTGGGGGAGTCGATGAGGGGTGCGGGGCTGCCGATCGCCGGCGTGGAGGTGGTCTCCAGGACGTCGTAATCAGCGCGCACCGTCTCGCTGCGGCCATCGGGGAAGGTAGCGTTGAAGCGGGTGCCCCAGCGTCCGGCATGCGGGAAGGTGACGTCAGCCGCGTACAGGCCTCGATAGTCCTCGATCGCCCACAGGAAGCGCGAGCCCGTCTCGAAGGCGACCGTCTGCGGGTCGGCATCGTCGTCGTAGAACTGCAGCTGGACCTCGACGTCGGGCGCCGCGACGATGGTGCCGGCGTGGTCGGTCAGGCTGAAGAGGAAGCGGTTCTCACCCTGCGCCAGCTCCGATGAGGCCAGCACCGGGATGATGCCCGGAGGTTCCTGGGCAGTCGCCGGGGCGGCAGCAGGAGCTGATGCCAGGGACAGCGACAGGGCCGCGGCAAGCACGAACGGTCGGATCATGCCCGACAGCGTACGCCCGCGCCCCTGAGTCTGCCGCGTCGCGCGCCGCGGTCCGACACGGCCACGACCGGGCACGTAGGCTCAGCTGGTGAGCCAGGCCTGGTCGCTGTCGGTGCCGCCGCCTCGATGATCGCCGTCCTCGGCGGACTCGGCGCCGCGCTGGCCTGGGCACTGGCCACACTGGCGGCGGCGCGCGCCAGCCGCGTGCTGGGCCCATGGTCGACGACGGCGCTGGTGGTGTCGGTCGGCTTCGTGGCGACCCTGCCGCTGCTCGCGCTCGAAACGCCGCCGCCGGCCATCGCGAGCGGGGATGTCGCCTGGCTGCTGCTGGCCGGCCTGGGCTATGCCATCGGCATGGTCTTCAACTACGCCGCCCTCACCGGTGGCAAGGTGCCGGTGACCGCGCCCATCGTCTCCACCGAAGGCTCGATCGCGGCAGCCTTGGCGGTGCTGGGCGGCGAGGCGGCCTCGCCCCTGATGGGCGCGATGCTGCTGCTCATCGCCGCGGGCATCTTCGTGGTGGCCTTGAAGCCAGGTGGCGCGGCTGACGTGCTGAGCGGCAGCGGGGCCCGCTACGTCGGCTTCGCCGTGGCGGCGGCGATGATCTTCGGTGTCGGCCTCTATGCTTCCGGACGCGCCAGCGCGAACGTGCCCGCCAGCTGGGTCGTGGCTGCCGGCCGCGTCGCCGGTGTGCTCCTGCTGACGCTGCCGCTGGTGTTGACACACCGGCTGCGCTTCAGTCGCGTGGTGCTGCCGTTCGTGCTGTTCGCCGGCGTGGCCGAGGTCGTCGGCATCTACCTGTACGCCTGGGGCGCACGCGAGTCGATCGCCGTCACCGCCGTGCTCTCCTCCCAGTTCGCGGTCATGGCTGCGCTCATGGCGCACCGCCTGGGGGAGCGCATCAGCCCGCGCCAGTGGCTGGGGGTCGCGGCCGTGACCACGGGCGTCGTGGTGATAACCCTCACGCGTCTCTAGCGGGTGCCGAGCAGCACGTGCGTGCTACTGCGCGTTCACCAGGCGCGAATGACCGGTCAGCGACGTGACGGCTGTCCTGAACACATCCGAGAGGTCAGCGCTGGCTCCCGTCGACTTGGGCAGACAGTAGTAGTTGTCGCCGTCGCTGTTCTCGGTGCCCGGGCATCCGCCGTCCTTGATCGAGTCGGTGGCCATGGAGGCCAGCAGGTCGGTGGCCATCCGGCCGCGCCACGGCGATGCGGTGGTATCGGGGCAGGCCATGTCGTTGGCTCCGTCGAGGCCGAAGCCGACGGTGAAGATCTCGATGCCCTTGGCCTTGGCTGCCGAGGCCGCCTGGTCGGACTCGCGGCAGTAATCCCTGGTGCCGCTGGTGGAGCGGTTGGGCTGGCCGTCGCTCAGGAGCAGGATGGCCTTCTGTGCCTCCGGGCGGCCGTAGGTCTCAAGCTCGTAGGTGGCCATCCGCACCGGATCGGCGAGGTCGGTGCCGGTAGATGAGTTGGCGAAGCAGGCGATGGCACGGGCCATGTCGCTGCTGCCGGACGAGTAGTCGCTGCCGAAGGAAGCACCGCGGCCGGTGAGACCGATGGGGACGCAGCGTCGCAGATCGCCGGTGTGCGCAGTACCGATGACCGAGTCGGCCTGTGTCCTGCAGGTGAGGCCGATGCGGCTGGGACCGAGTGCGCTCAGCGACAGCCACTGGAGCCTGGGGTCAAGCGTCCTGCGCACGGAGTCGGCCGCGCGGCGAGCGTTGTCCGTGTCGACGCCGTTCATCGAACTGGTGCGGTCGATGATCATGACCAGGTCGACGGGCACCTCCGGGGGCTCGCCGCAGGCGCCCTTGCAGGCGGCCGCGGTGCGACCACCGGTCGAGCCATCGAAGACGCCGAGGACCGGAGCGAAGTTGTAATCGACCGTCGCCGGGCTGCTGACCACGAGGGTGTTACAGACGTGCCCGAGCGCCGGTGTGCAGGCGGCATAGGCGATCTTGCCCTCGACCGTCCAGCTGGCACCGGCCCCCGGGTCGCAGACCATGGGGATGTCGCTGAGGCGCGGTGACCCGTGCTCGGCACCGATGAGGCAGCGGAAGCCCACGGTCACGCCTGCGTCCGGCAGGCCACCGGGGTAGTTGAGCTGGACATACTCGCGGGCGGTCCTCTCGGCCTGCGCGGGATCGTCCTTCACCATGGGCACGCCGGCAAGGGCACCCGCGTCGAGCGCGTTGTAGAGGTCCATGTTGGCC
>DATHSE010000301.1:0-14851 GCA_035464455.1 Anaerolineae bacterium
GTCTGGACATGGGACGAGGCTGCCAGCATGGGCGAGGGGCAGTTCGCGCAGGCGGTGGCGGCCGGGGAGCGCGGCCGTCGTGGTGCTCGCCGGCGCAACGGCGATGGCCGCCCCTCCGGCTCCGGCTCCGGATCCGGCCAGGGTGGAGGGAGCGCCGAAGGGACCGGCTCGTTCGGGGCCCCGGCGATGGTCAGCCCCGGCTCACCAGTCGGCGTCCCGGCGACAGACGGCCATTCGACGGCAGCGGCCGAGACGATGGTCATCCCCAGGGTCTCGCCGCTGCGCGGCGCAGAGCCCAGCGGCACCATCACGATCACCATCGGTGGCGGGCTCGCACAGCCATCCAGGGTGGCTTCGGGCCGGCCACCCGGAACGCCGCCCCCAGGACCGCCGCCACGCCTGCACGCGCCGCCGCAGGACGCGTCCGAACCGTTCGAGCCGCTCTCCGGGTTGGGTGCGCCGCCGGCCTTCGACGCGCTGGCGCCCGACGGCTCCGACGAGCCGCCCCTTCCCGACGACGCCAGCGCGGCCGTGGTGCGGGCCGCCGCCGCCGTCACCGCGCCCGTCGAGGCGGGTCCGGACCAGGCCCTGCATGTCCGCTTCGCGCACGCTTCCGACGAGGCCATCGTGGCCGCCTTCGGGCAGCTCAAGGCGCTCATCAAGTCGCGTCCCGGCGGCACGCCCGTGGTGCTGCATGTCCCGGCCGGTTCGGGCCGCACGCAGGAGATGCGACTGGGGGTCGGCATCGCCTACGACGCCGATCTGCTGGCCGAGGTGGAGCGCCGCTTCGACGGCCTGCTTCGCCTGGCGCTGGCCTGACGCTGGCCTGGCGCTCGCCTGACGCTGGCCTGACGCTGGCCTGACGCTGGCCTGGCGTCCTAGTCCAGGACCATCCAGCCGACCCTCGTCTGCTCCGCCACGGCCTGGTTGAGGCGCACCACGATGAGGCCGTCGTCGACATCGAGGACGTGCGCGGCCTCCACGTGTACACCCGGCCGGTGATCCTGCAGCGTGGCCAGCACCATGGACTTATCGCTCAGGCCGCCGGAGACGGGGATGACGAACTCGGCGCCACCCTCCGAGACGGAGGCGACACCGGTGCGCTCGGTCAGCACCAGGCGGCCCTTGGTGCGCAGGGCCACGCCCTGCTTGCTGGCGCTCGCCGCGAGGGCGGTGCCACCGCCATCCGCCACGAACTCCCCGGCCGTGCCGTCGGACGACTGCGTCAGGCCCTGCACCCCGACGCCCTTGCTGGCGTTGGCCACGCCGCGCAGGCCGATGGGCCCGTTCTTGCCGGTGGCCCGCGCCTGCAACGCCGGGCCCTTGGCCGATTCGATGGTGGTCGGGCGGCTGGCGGTGGTCTTGTCGCCGGCCCGCAGCGCAGAGCCGTTCTTGGCCGTGGTGGTGGTGCCGAGACCGAAGACTGCAAGCAGCGCGGCCACCGTCGCCATGCCGCCGGTCTGCAGCAGCTCGCGCCGCGAGCGCGGCTCGTCGATGGCATCGATGGCTGGCTGGTGCCGCGTGGTCCGGTTCAACCTATCCTCCTGTGATACCTCTCGGAGCACCCGATCCTAGCGCAGCCTGAGATCGATCGACGCCGTGGCCCTCGTGGCGCCTCGGCGTCGATGATGCACTGGTGCCGCCTACTCGGCCGCGGTGTAGCTCACCTGCAGCGCGCCGTCAGCGTCACGCAGCTCGAGACCGCCTGCCGCTTCGACGGACCAGGTGGCCGCGTTGACGAGGGCCGCGAGGTACCACTGCGCCTGCTCCGTGAGCTCATCGCTGGCGCACGCCATCTTGGTGCTGGCGATCGCCCCATCGATGGCGATGCTCTCGCCGTCGACCTGGTAGGTGGTGAAGTAGCGGTTGCAGCCGTCGAAGCCAGTGAGGTCGCCGTCGGGGCTGAACTCGGCGGTGATCTCCGGCGTGACGTCGCTGGTCACGACGGCATCGGCACCATTGTTGATGCCGGTGGCCTGCCACGAGCCCACGATGGTCGTCTCCGGTGCCGGGCTGAACTCCAGGATGGTGTTCCCGTCGCCATCGAGCAGGGCCATCGATCCCCCGGTCGAAGCGTAGGCAGCGACCGCGGCGAGGTTGGCGAAGTACGCCGCCTCGACGTCCATCAGGGGAGGCAGGCAGGCCATCATGGTGGAGCCGATGTCGCTGAACGTCAGGTCGAAGCCGTCGAGCTCGTAGCTGCTGAAGTAGCTGTTGCAGCCTCCCTGGCCGCCGGCCTGGCCGTTCTCCATCCGCAGGCTGACGAATGCGCCATCGGGCAGCGCTGCCAGCTCGCCCTCGACGTCCTGGCTGGTGAGGATCCAGGTGATGCCTTCGATCACGTCGACGGGCATCGGCTCGGGCTCGGGTTCGCTGCTGGCTACGGCGGCAGCAGCGAGGCTGGCCGTCAGGGCCATGGCCGCGATGGTCGCGACCGCAGGGTGGGACTTGATCATCCTGGGGATCCTCCGTAGCTAGGCGCCTGCAGCACATGGGGCATGCGCAGGCAGGACGTTGAAGTATCGCCTAGACGCGGTCTACGGCGCCGTGGTTCCCCGGGGGCCGCGCGGGTAGTGACCCACGGGTGCATCGTCATCCATGCCCAGGAAGCGGTCCACGAACCGGAAGCGCCAGAAGATCCACACCAGCACCGCCCACGTCGCCACGCCCAGGAAGACGATGGCGGCGTCGCGCAGGCCCAGCAGCGAGAGGTTGAAGAAGTCCCGCAGCGGCGGGATGAGCATCACCAGCGCATAGGAGACGCCGAGGATGATGGCCAGGTAGGTCGGCCGGCGGTCCGGCGAGATGGAGTCGATGACGGCCAGCAGCCGGGTCGGCGGCTCCGTGAACAGCAGCACCATCACGCCCACGTAGATCAGGAAGGTGGTGACCGATGTCTTGGCCGCCGCATCGACCTCCTGCGCGGTCGCCAGCCCGGCCTGCAGCTCGCCCTGGCCGATGAGGAAGATGCCCGTGACGACCAGGAGCCCGATGACCGATGCCAGGCCGGCCGCCGGCACGACGAAGCGTGCCAGTGCCTGCTGTAGCGTCTCGCGCGGCACCGGGCCCGGCCGGGCCCAGACCGCCAGCAGCGCCGTGGGTACACCCACCGTGAACAGCGTGATGGCCGACGCGTTGCGCAGGTCCACGGGGAAGAAGCCGCTGGTCATCAGCACCAGGATGAGCATGCCCAGGGTGAGGATGCGCGTCAGGAACACGCGCAGGATGTCCTGCATGCCGTTGAGGATGCGCTGGCCCTCACCGATGGCCGAGGCCAGCGCGGAGAAGGCGTCCTCGATGAGGATGATGTCGGCGACCCCACGGGCGGCCTGCGTGCCGCTGCCCATGGCGATGGCGAGGTTCGAGCGCTTGAGCGACAGGACATCGTTGACGCCGTCACCGGTCATGGCCACGTAATGGCCCTGGTCGCGCAGCGTCCCGACCAACCGCTCCTTCAGCTCGGGGGTGATGCGACCAAAGACCGTGGACTCGTCGACGGCGGCCTGGAAGTGCGGTTCGTCCATGGCCTCCAGCTCGGCGCCGGAGACGATGCCGCGGCTGACGTCCAGCCCTGCCTGTCGGGCCAGTGTCGCCACCGCGTCGGGGTCATCGCCGGAGATGACCCGCACGTCGACGCCCATCTCGCGGAAGCGGGTCAGCGTCTCGGCGGCCTCGGGCCGCAACAGGTCGCGCAGGACGACGATGGCATAGGGTCGGGAATCCTTCGGCAGCGTCGAGTCGTCGCCCTCGTCGCTGAGCACGGTCGAAGGGCTGTAGGCCGTCAGCAGCACGCGCATGCCCTGTGCGGTGTGGTGGCCCACGAGCACGTCGATGTTGCGCCACTCGGCGTCGGTGATGTCGAGGTACGGCCGCAGGAACGACGCTGCACCCATGGAGTAGGTGCCGGCGGGCGGTTCACCGGGTGCGTCGCCGGCCGGCACCGCCACGGCGCTCCACTTGCGCTTGGACGAGAACGGGACCTCCTCGATGGGCGTGCGCGGCGTGGCGTTGGCAGCCTCGAGGATGGCTTCGCTGGTCTTGTTGCGCGCGCGTCCGCTGGCGATCATCAGTCCGACGGCGGCGCGAGCGCTGGCTTCGTCGCCCTCGAGCGGGAGCACCTGCTCGAGCTCCAGCTGATTGGCCGTGAGCGTGCCGGTCTTGTCCACGCAGAGGGTGTCGACATGGCTCAACGACTCCACCGCGTTGGCCTGCTGCACCAGGGCGCCGACGCGGGACATGCGCACCGCCGCCAGCGCGTAGGCGATGGCGATGGAGACGAAGAGCCCGTTGGGCACCAGCCCGACCAGCACGGTGGCCTCGATGATGGCCTCGTCGAGGGCGGCGTCTGCGACCACGTTCTTGACCACCAGCAGCAGCTGCAGGTACAGGACCACGCCGAGGGTCACGCGGATGACCGTCTGGATCTGGCGCTGCAGCGGCGTCAGGGTGCGGCGGAAGGTGCGCGCTCCGACCGTGATGCGGCTGGCGAGGCTGGCCTCGCCGACCGTCTGCGCCACGTAGCGTCCCTGCCCCGAGTTGGCATAGCTGCCCGAGTAGACCTCGTCACCGACCCGCTTGGGCACCATGTCCGACTCGCCCGTGAGCTGTGACTCGTCGAACTCGAGGCGTCCCTCGGTCAGCTGGCCATCCACCACGACCTGGTCTCCAGCCTCCACCACCAGCAGGTCGCCCACGACCAGCTCTTCGGGGTGCACCGTGCGCTCCTCGCCATCGCGGACCACCCGTGCCGTGGGCCGGGTCAGCAGCGCGATCTTGTCCAGCGCCTGCTTGGCGCGGACCTCCTGGTAGATGCCGACCACGATGTTGGTGCCGATGACGCCGAGGGAGACGAAGGCGTCGAACGGCCGGCCCACGACCACGAGTGCGAAGCCGAGGAGGAACAGGACGTTGTTGACGAAGGTGAAGACGTTCTCGCGGACGATGGCGACATAGGAGCGTGTCGTCGGCGGCGGCGCCGTGTTGCCGAGGCCTTGCTCGCGGCGGTCGGCAGCCTCCGCCTCGGTCAGGCCGGTATCCGGCGTCGGGGCGAGGCCCTCGGCGGGATCAGCCATGGACCGGCGCGCCAGGGACGCGGTAGTGGAGGACCACGTCGCCCTCGGAGCTGGCGGCGGTACCGACGAGCGCGAGCTCGATGGCCTCATCGCGCGACCAGCCGCGGCCGCCGACCGGCGTCGGGGCGCTCTCGCCGCCGAAGAGCAACGGCGCGACGGTGATCTGCAGCTCATCCACCAGCCTGGCCTCCAGCAGTGCCGCCAGCAGGGTGCTGCCGCCCTCGACCATGAGCCGCTCGACCCCGAGCGCACGCAGGATGGTCAGCGCTGCCGACAGGTCGACCCGCTCGTCGCCCAGCACGAGCACGCGCGCTCCCTGTCGTTCCAGCCAGGCGACCGCGAGCGGATCGCTGCGCCCGGTGGTGCAGACGATGACCTGGCCTCCGCCGTCGTGCAGGAAGCGACTCCGGGCTGGCAGCGAACCCTCATCCCCGGGTCGGCCGATGCGCGAGACGACGGCGACCTTCGCCGGCTGTGCGGTGCGGCCCTCCTGCTCGCGCCTCGCGCACAGCGCCGTGTCCCGCACGGTCAGGCGCGGGTCTTCGCTCAGCAGCGTCCGACCGCCCACCATCACCGCATCCGCAGCCGCCCGCAGCTGGTCGACGCGGACCGTGTCGGCCACGCCCGAGATCCGCGCGCCGACCCGCTCGACGGTGTCGATCTTGCCGTCGGCGGTCATGGCCATGTTGACGAGGACGTGTGGGCGCTGGCTCACGGGCGGTAATCGTAGCGGGACGTCTCCGCGCTCGACGGCCGCTCCGACGCCGGGATGGCGTGAGGCCCGCCTCCTCGACGGGCCTCACATCGACCTCTTGGCAGTCGGCTCACCCACGAGCCGAGGGCGATGGTGCCGCGTCGCGGGCAGGTGTGTCTCCGGTACCAAAGGCGGACCCGGAGCGCGGGTCCGCACCTCCGCAACAGCGGACCGGATGGGTGGGGTGGGGACCGGATCGGCGAGCCGCAGTACCAGCGTCGGCGCCTCGCTGGGCGGCGCCCGGGGAGCGGTTGGTGGCAGGATAGCGGGCATGCAGGCATCACCCATGCCACTCGCAGCCGTCGAGGTCGTCCTGCATCGACACGGCCTGGCCGGCCTCGCCTGCGGTGAGGCGGCTTGGCCGGCGGTGAGGCGGTGATGGTGCATGCCTCGGAGCCGGCGACGCTGCAGCGGTCTGACCGCCCGCGATGAGCCGACCGCGTCGTCCGCACGCCACCGCCGGCGACATCGGCCGCTTCCTTGAGCCGTTGGCCGGTCGGTCAACCCGGCAGGGTTGGCTGGAGCGCGGACTGCGCGGGCTGATCGGAGCCGGCTGCCGGATCGTGGACTGGCAGCTCGAGGTCGAGGGCCTGTCCGATCTTCCGCGAACCCCGGGCCGACGGCCGGCGGCGGGCTGCATCGTCGCGCCGGCACCGCATCGAGCGTGGGTGGAGCCGTTCCTGCTGGCATGGGCGTGGCCGGGGAACGCCGCGCGGCTGGTGTGGCTGGCCGACGGACGGACGGTGACCCGCTCGTGGTGGCGCAAGCGGCTGCTGCCGCGCATGGGCATCATCCCCATCGCTCGCGAGGCGGGAGGTCCGCAGGGCTATGCCGAGCTGGCCGCGCGGGCACTGCGGGCTGGCGCCGCGGTCGTCGTCTTCCCCGAGGTCGGCCCGGCCTCCGAGCCCGACCGGACGCGCCGCATCTCAGCCGGCTTCGCCTACCTGGCCCGCTACGCCGGCGCCCCCGTCATCCCTGTCGTGATCGGCGGCACGCACCGCATCGCCCGTGGCTCGCGCTACAGCCTGCAGGTCCTGCCGCCGCTCGACACTGGGCCGCCGGACCCCGATGCCTTCAGGCCGGGGGGGCGCGAGCAGGCGCACGCGCTGCGCGAGCAGTACGCGCAGAGCGTGAACACGAGACTGCCCGACCACACCGCGCGTGCCGATCGTCGCGCGCCGGAGCGGGAGCGCTGGACCTGGCTGGCTCGCCTGTTCAGCTGAGCGCCGGCTCCCGCGCGACAGCGCTCCGGGTCCAGCGCTACTGCGCGAGGGCCTCCTTGATGGCGGCGTCCAGCTTCTCGGCGGTGGGAACGCCGACGAGCGGCACGACCTTGTGGATGCCCTCGACCTCCACCCAGTCGAGCTCCATGCCCGGCGCCGTGAGCACGATGGGGATCTCCGGGTGCATCTCCCGGAGCCCTTCGATGAGCGTGCGGCCGCCGCCCGATTCGGTCGTGGACCAGACGTCGTAGAGGAGCACGTCCGCGGCGTGGACGTCGGGGCAGTGCTCACCCCGCAGGACCGGGCAGGGCGAGCCACTCGGGCCGGCACATCCGACCGGCTCGTAGCCGAGCCGGCGCAGGGACTCGATCTCCTGGTCGGCCAGATCGATGTCGTGATGGACGACGAGTACGCGCGTCATGATGGTCATCCTCGATTCCGCGGCCCAGGGGCGGGTCGATGGTGCCAGTATGCGCGGCCGACACCAGCCCGTGCACGCCCGCGAGCAGCGCACCGCGGTGGTACCGAAGGTGGGACTCGAACCCACACGAGGTTGCCCTCAGAGGTTTTTGAGACCTCCGCGTCTGCCATTCCGCCACTTCGGCTGCGGCTGTGATTCTAGGCCCGCGGAGGGCGTTGGGTCGGGAGCGTGGCGGGACCGCCATGGCGGCGGTGTAGACTCGCCTCGGCCATCTACCCAGGGGCGCCGGGAGGGAGTCGTCGTGAGCGACCGGTACCACGTCCGATACGCGGCCGCATCCTGTCCCCGAGGGGACGACTGAAGGTGCCGGCCATCCGCCCTCCGCGCCTGCCCGTGCGCCCCGTGCGCCGCGGTCGGCCCGACCCGCCGCCGCCGGAAGAGGTCATGCCCGATCCGGCCATCATCGAGGCCCATGGCATCCGCTGGGTCCACATCCCCAAGCCCCGCTATCACGCGCAGGAGTGGCTGCAAGAGCATTTCGAGTTCCATCCCCTCGACTACGAGGACATCTACTCGCGCAACCAGCGCCCCAAGGTCGACCGCTATGACGACTACATGTTCGTGGTGCTGCAGTTCCCGCGCTTCGACCGGGACCGCGAGCGGCTCAACGTGGTGGAGCTGGACATGTTCGTCGGGCACGACTACGTCATCACCCTGCCCAACGCCGACCTGGAGCCCATCGACTCGCTGTTCGCGCGCTGCCGGGAGAGCGAGGAGGTGCGCGAAGGCTACTTCGAGAAGGGCGCGGCCTTCCTGCTGTACAAGATCGTGGACCACGCCGTCGATGCCTCGTTCCCGATGCTGCGCAAGATGGGCCAGAAGCTCGAGCGCATCGAGGATGACATCTTCGAGGGCAAGTCGTACGAGATCGTGCGTGACATCTCCAACGCCAAGCAGGAGATCATCACCTTCCGCCGCATCGTGCGGCCCCAGCGCGTGGCCTTCCGCGATCTCGAGCGGGCGATGGACGTGGCCACGCCGGAGGAGCTGGACGTCTACTTCGACGACGTCATCGACGCGTCCGAACGCATCTGGGACACGCTGGAGAACTACAAGGAAGTGGTGGAGGGCCTCGAAGACTCCAACGAGTCGGTGATCAGCCACCGCACCAACGACACCTTGCGGGTGCTGACATCGATCTCCGTCATCGTCCTGCCGCTGACATTGCTGGCCAGCCTCTTCGGCATGAACGTGGAGTTCCCCGGCGAGGGCACCGGCGTCGCTTTCTGGCTCATCATGCTGGCCATGACCGCCGTCCTCATGGGCATGGTCATCGTCTTCCGGAGCCGACGCTGGCTCTGACGCGGCCCATGGACCGGACCCCGCTCAATGCTCGTGACCAGGCGCTCGTGGAGCAGGCGAGGGCAGGGGACCTGGCGGCCTTCAACCAGCTGGTGGAGCTCTACCAGGACTACCTCTACGCCATGACGCTGCGGATGGTGCGCCAGCGTGACGTGGCGGAGGACGCGGTGCAGGAGGCGTTCTTCAGTGCCTACCGCAACCTCGATCGCTTCAACGGCAGCTCCTTTCGCGCGTGGCTGACGCGCATCGCCGTCAATGCTGCGCACGACATCCTGCGCAAGCAGAAGCGCCGACCCAGCGAGCCGTATCCGGAGTGGGAGGACGAAGCCTGGCAGCCCCCTGCCCCCGCGTCAGAAGGTCCCGAGCAGGTCTCGCTCGTCGGCCAGCAGCGCTCTGCCATGGCTCGGGCGATGGCCTCCATCACCGACGACCAGCGAACGGCCATCATCCTCTACGACGTGCAGGGCTACGACTACGGCGAGATCGCCTCGCTGACCGGCGTCAGCGTGGGCACGGTGAAGTCACGCATCCACCGTGGTCGCCTGGCGCTGCGTGAACGGCTGGGCCCGGACATGGAACTGTTCCGTGGCTAGCGGCGTCGTATGAGCGACATGCTGCGCCCCAGCTCCCCGCTCCCCCCGCCCGATCACGCCCGCCATGACGACGCGCTCGTGGCGCAGCTCGCCGCCGGGGATCCCCTCGGCGAGGACCAGCAGCGCGAGGCGCAGCGGCTGCTATCGGCTTGCGCCGCCTGCGCCCAGCTGGCCGTCGACCTGCGCACGCTGGCCACTGCGGTGGCACTCGAGCCGATCCCACCACGTCGGCGCGACTTCCGCCTTGATAGCGCGCAGGCCGAGCGCCTCGGTGGCAACGCCCTGAGCCGCTTCCTGCGCCGGCTCAGCCTGCCGCAGTCGCCTGCTTTCGGGCCGGCCGCTGCAGGCCTGTTCTCGGTCGGACTCGTGTTCGTGGTCGCAGGCTATGCCTGGCCGGGCGACGGTGGCGTGAGCGTCCCGCGCGAGCCCGAGGATCCGCCCGCGGCGGTCGAGCTGTTCATGGCCAGCCCCTCGCTGGAGCAGGGTGTCCCGCCCGCTTTGGTCGAGGAGGGTGTCCGCGACGAGGTCGAGGCCTTCATAGCCGAGTCTCCGGCCGACCGGCTGCTGGACGGTCTCGCCGCGACCGAAGACGATGTCGCCGCCACCGGGGAGGCAGACAAGAGCACGGTCGCCGAGGGCAGTCCCAACGACCTGGCTGGTGAGGCCGAGCCGCGGTCCGGCGCCGCCAGCGTCGAGCTGGCCGCGCCGTCCGGCCCGGAGACGACGGCTGCTGCCGATGTCGGCGACGCCACGGTCGCGACAGTCAGCGGGGACGGCGCGCCTCTCGATGCCTGGCTCATCCTCATCGGCTTCGGCCTCGCCGTCGTGGGCGGGCTCCTGTCCGTGCTCGCGTGGCTCGCCCGGCGGGTCGCCGATCCGCTGCTGCGATAGGGGGGCAGACGCGGGCTACACTCGAGCGCGTGGAACGTCTCATGCTGCTCGACGCGCACAGCCTCATCTACCGGGCCTGGTTCGCGCTGTTCGAGACGCCGCTGACGACGAGCAAGGGCCAGCTCGTGAATGCTGCCTTCGGCTTCTGGTCGATCGTGCTGCGCGGCTTCGCCGACATGCAGCCGGACCACGTGATGTGCTGCTTCGATGTCGGCCGCTCCTTCCGCGCCGATCGCTACGAGGGCTACAAGGCCACTCGCCGACCCACGCCGGACGACCTGCGAGAGCAGTTCCCCATCGTGCGTGAGACCCTCGCCGCCTTCGGCATCCCCATGTACGAGATGCAGGGTTACGAGGCGGACGACCTCATCGGCTCCCTTTCGCGCCAGGCGGAGGCGGCCGGTCTTGAGACCCTCATCGTCTCGGGCGACCTGGACATGCTGCAGCTCGTCAGCGAGCAGACTCGGCTGATGACGACGCGCCTGGGCGTGCAGTCGACGGTCATCTACGACCCGGCCAGGATCCATGAGCGCTACGGGCTGGCCGCCGGCCAGATGATCGACTTCAAGGCGTTGAAGGGCGACACCACCGACAACATCCCGGGCATCCCGGGGGTGGGTGACAAGACCGCCGCCAGGCTGCTGGTCGACTTCGGCTCGCTCGACGAGGTCTTCGAGCGCATCGACGAGGTCAAGCCCGACAAGCTGCGGCAGAAGCTGCTCGACAACCGTGACGACGTGATGCTCTGGCGCGAGCTCGTGACCATCGACCGGCAGGCGCCCATCGAGCTCGACCTGGAGCGTGCGCGGCTGGCCGACTATGACCGCTCGGAGGTGATCCGGCTCTTTCGTGAGTACGAGTTCCGCTCCCTCATCGAGCGGCTGCCCGGCGTGGAGGGTGAAGCCCCACCGGCGCCGGGCGACGTGCTCAGGGAGGCGGACCGACACGGACCCGTTCGCGCTGCGCAGGTCGCGGGTCGCGCCCCCAGGCCGGACGCTCCGGCCCTCCGGGCACCGGGAAGCGGGCTGCAGCTGACGCTCGATTTCGGGGCCGTGGCAGGGTCGGCCGCGGGGCCCGCCACGACCGCGCCGCACGGCGCCGGCGAGATGGTCGCAGGGCTCTCTGCGGTCGATCGGCTGCGGGCGCTCCTGGCCGATCCCTCGATGGTTGAGCCATTCGGGCGCGCCGGCGATGTCGCCACCTGGCTGGCGGCCCAGCCGGAGCTGACGGTCGGCGCCGTGTTCGATGACGACCGGCCGAGACGAGGCTCGCTGCTGGCGCTGGCGGTGACCGCTGCCGATGGCCGCGTGGTGGCCGCGTCCGAGGATGCCGCCGCATTCGGGGAGCTGCTGTTCGCAGTCGGGCGGCCGCTCGTGGGCCACGAGATCAAGCCGCTGCTGGTGTGGGAGCTCGCACGCCGCGACCCGGCCGCCTCCGAGTCGCTGAGCGCGTCGGGCGGGAGCCTGCCGCCGCTCGCGTTCGACACGCAGATCGCCGCCTACATCCTCAACGCCGCCCTGCGCAGCCAATCGCTCGCGGACATCTGCTCCGAGCGGCTGGAGCTCGCGCTTCCGGCGGCCGGTGAGCTCGACGCCACGAGCACGGCGGCGCTGCAGGCCGTGGCCTCGGCAGCGGCCCGTGATGCGCTCGACGCTGCCTTCGACGAGCAGCCCGAGCTGCGCCGCATCCTCGACGAGCTGGAGCTGCCGCTGGTGCCGGTGCTGGCGGACCTCGAGGCCACCGGCGTGGCCCTCGACCGCGGCTCGCTCGGGGCGCTGGCATCGACGTTCGGGGAGGTCATCGACCGGTTGCAGGAGGAGATCCACGCGGCCGTGGGCCACGAGTTCAACCTCGGCAGCCCCAAGCAGCTCGAGCAGGTGCTGTTCTACGAGCTGGACCTGCCCAAGGGCAAGCGCACCAAGACCGGCTACTCCACCGACGCCGCGGTGCTGGAAGGGCTGCGCGAAGCCCATCCGATGGTGCCGATGCTGCTCGACTGGCGCGTCTACACCAAGCTCAAGTCCACCTACGTGGATGCGCTGCCGCTGCTCATCGATGGGCGCACAGGCCGACTGCACACGACCTTCCAGCAGGCCGTCGCCTCGACCGGTCGACTGTCATCGGCTGACCCCAACCTCCAGAACATCCCCATCCGCAGCGATCTCGGCCGCAAGATCCGTAGCGCCTTCGTGGCCGGCGGCGAGGACCTGGTGCTGCTCGCGGCCGACTACAGCCAGATCGAGCTGCGGGTGCTGGCGCACGTATCGGGCGACGAGCACCTGAAGGAGGCCTTCGCGCGGCACGCCGACATCCACCGCGAGACGGCCGCGCGCGTGCTCAAGAAGGATGCCGCCGATGTCACCCCCGACGAGCGCGCGAAGGCCAAGATGGTCAACTTCGGCCTGGCCTACGGCATGAGCGACTACGGCCTCGCTTCCAGGGCCGGTATCCCGCGCGAGGAGGCGCGCGAGTTCATCGATTCGTACTTCAGCGCCTACAACGGCATCTCTCGCTACATGTACCACATCAAGGAGATCGCGCAGGAGCAGGGGTACGTCGAGACCCTGCTGGGCCGGCGGCGCTGGATCCCGGAGCTCTCGGCGCGCAACGCGCAGCTGCGCCAGGCCGGTGAGCGCATGGCCATCAACATGCCCATCCAGGGCACGGCGGCCGACATCATGAAGATCGCGCTCATTCGGCTGCACCAGCGGTTGCAGGCCGAGCGCTCGCGGGCGCGGATGCTGTTGTCCGTGCACGACGAGGTGTTGCTGGAGGTCCCGCGTGACGAGGTCGCCGCGCTGGCTCCCGTCGTGCGCGAGGTCATGGAGGGTGCCCTCAAGCTCGACGTCCCTCTCGATGTCGACATCAAGGTCGGTGACGACTGGGAGTCGATGACGCTGCTCCCGGCTCGCGCATCCTGACGTTCAGCCACGAGCATCCCGATGCCGCGAACGGCGGCATGGCGGGAACGGCGGCATGGCGGGAACGATCAGGGCTCCAGGTCCAGGCACATCACCCAGGCTTGGAGCTGGCCATCTCGCGAGGTGTCGTTGACCGCCCCCACCCGGTAGGCGGACGGGAAGGGCAGTGGATCGGACGCGTCCTCGGTCGCCGCCTCCGCCGGGTCGTCGGGCCTCGCCTCGTAGAGGACCAGGGTCCCGGGCTCGCCGAACGTCGAGAAACCGCCTCCGGTCGCGAGATCGCCCTCATCGCAGGCGGCGAAGACGCTGCCGTCGGACCCCGCCGGGATGGTGAGGAGGATCGACGAGCGGACATAGCCGCTGATGACGCCCGTCTCGCCAGGCGCCCCGCTCGGTCCGCGGATCCCCTGCGGACCCGCCGGCCCCTGTGGCCCCGCCGACCCCTGTGGCCCCGCCGGCCCCTGCGGCCCCGCCGGTCCTTCCGCTCCCCGTGGCCCCCTTTGCCCCGCGGGCCCCTGTGGTCCCGCCGGTCCTCGTGGCCCCTGCGGCCCCGCCGGTCCCCGTGGCCCCTCGGGGCCCGGTGGCCCTGGCGGCCCCTCGGTGCCGTCTTGCGCCAGGGTCATCGGGCTGGATGCGAAGACGAGCGCAAGCGAAACGAGCGCCGCGATCATGGGCCGGCCGAGCCGGCGATGCGGGTCTCCCACGGGGCACCTCACTCTCCCCGCCGACGAGGCGCACCGATCAAGCGGCGGTCTCGGTCGTGGCAGGCTGAACGGGCTGGTGCGCCGAGCAACCATGGCATGCCGGTGGCGGTACGGTCAATGCGGTTGTCCACACATGCGCTCGTGCGGGTGCTGTCGGTCGCTGTCACACTTCGGTGTGTCAGGATTGAGTCGAGCGGCTCTCGAGCAGCCGGTCGACTGCCTGCGATGGTCTTGGTCAGGGTTCGTCGGTGCCTGCATCCTGCCGTCGGTGCCCGCACAGGGGAAGCAAGCGAGGAGGACTCGTCCCGTGCGCCGCGTCTCATCGATCGCCCTCGTGGCGATCCTTGCCATGAGCCTTTCGCTCCTGGCGGCCATGCCGCAGCAGGCTCCAGCAGGGGCCGCCGTGCTCGACACGGTCATCGTCGACGAGCTGTCAGTGAGGTTCACGCCCAAGGGCTACGGCTGGCGCTCCGCCAGCTCCGGTTACGCCGGCCACCACTACTGGGGGCGTACAGCACGCACGTCCCGGCTCGTGGGCATCTGGCGTGCGGCGCTGG
Organism: Anaerolineae bacterium; assembly: GCA_035464455.1. Lineage (GTDB taxonomy): Bacteria > Chloroflexota > Limnocylindria > Limnocylindrales > CSP1-4 > JAFMJV01. The sequence goes on from DATHSE010000301.1 coordinate 14,499, forward strand.
CTCCGGGAGCCTATCGCGTGCTGGCCAAGATCCCCGGCAAGCACGCGACCACCCGCAAGGCCGTGTACAAGGTCAAGTCCGCGAACGGCTGGAAGACGCGCGTGCGCAACCAGGCGCAGAAGCGGGGCAGCTGGGTGGGCCTGGGAAGACACACCTTCAGCACGCGCGCCGAGGTGCGTCTCAGCGACAAGACGGGCGACCCGACTGGCAAGCGCCGCATGGTCGCCTTCGACGCGATCAAGTTCATCCCCCTGGCGACGCCGAGCCCGTCGCCCAGCCCGAGCCCGACGCCCGAGCCGACCCCCAGCCCCACGCCGAGCCCCACGCCGAGCCCGACACCGAGCCCCACGCCG